>NZ_JBYIQP010000006.1:0-137766 GCF_057707665.1 Actinacidiphila sp. bgisy167
GCTGCGGGCATGAGCGACCTTCGATTCCGCCCCGTGACCCGTGACGACATTCCCGCCGTCGTGGCGATGTTCGCCGACGACGGCCTCGGGCGGGGCCGGGAGACCCCGGACGACCTGGAGCCCTACTATGCGGCGTACGAGCGCGTCGCCGCCGACCCCGGGCAGCACGTGGTCGTCGCGGAGCGGGACGGCGCGCTCGTCGGGGTGCTGCAGTTGTCCGTGATACCGGGGCTGTCGCGGCGCGGCGCCACACGGTCGGTCATCGAGGCGGTACGGGTGCACAGGGACGCCCGCGGCGGCGGCCTGGGGACGCGGATGATCGAGTGGGCGGTCGAGGAGTCCCGCCGTCTGGGGTGCACGCTGGTGCAGCTCACCTCGGACCGGGCCCGGGCCGACGCGCACCGCTTCTACGAGCGCCTCGGCTTCACCGCCTCGCACGTGGGCTTCAAGATGCAGCTCTGATCAAAGCCCGCATCACCCGCTCGTCCTCGTCCATCTCCGGGTGCCACTGCACCCCCAGCGCGAAGCGGTCGCCCGGAAGTTCCACGGCCTCGGGCGTGCCGTCCTCCGCGTGGGCGCTCGCCAGCAGACCGCGGCCGAGGACGTCCACCGCCTGGTGGTGGTACGTGGGCACCGTCACGGCCTCCGGCACCGCCTCGGCGTAGCGCGTACCGGGGACCGGCTTGACGGTGTGGCTGCCGAACACGCCCGCGGCCGGGCCGCGGTGGCCCTCGATGTGCTGGGCGAGGGTGCCGCCGAGGGCGACGTTGAGCAGCTGCATCCCCCTGCAGATGCCCAGCAGGGGCACCCCGGCGGCGAGGGCGGCCTCGACGAGGGCGAGCTCCCAGGCGTCGCGCTCCCGAGCGGGCGGGTCGGTGCGCGGGTCGGGCTCGGCGCCGTAGCGCGCGGGCTCGACGTCCGGGCCGCCGGAGACCACCAGCCCGTCCAGCCGGGCCACGGCCTCCGCGGCGTAGGCCGGGTCGTCGGGCGGGAGCAGCGTGGCGAGGCCGCCGGACCGCCGGACGAGCAGGGGGTATCCGGCCGGCAGCAGGGCGGCGGGCAGCTCCCAGCCGCCCCAGCGGGCCGACTCGACCCAGTAGGTGCTGACACCGATCAGCGGACGGGTCACACGAGCCTCCCTGCGACGCGCGGATTTCTCCTCGCACCGTACCCAACCGGGCCCCCGGCCCGTACTTTTGGATCACCTGTCGGCCGGTAGGAGAGGTGATCCTTCGTGGTCCACCGAACAGCCCCGCTCAGCACCGACGACCTTCGACGACATGTCGACTCCGGAGAGATCGACACGGTCGTCGTCGCCTTCACCGACATGCAGGGGCGCCTCCAGGGCAAGCGCTTCGCCGCCCGGCACTTCCTGGACGACGTACTCGAGCACGGCACCGAGGGCTGCAACTACCTGCTCGCCGTCGACGCGGACATGAACACCGTGGACGGCTACGCCCTGTCCTCCTGGGACCGGGGCTACGGCGACTTCGCGATGCACCCCGACCTCGGCACCCTGCGGATCACCCCCTGGGACCCCGCCACCGCGCTGGTCATCGCGGACCTGCGGCTGCCCGGCCACGACCGCGCACCGGTCGCCCCCTCGCCCCGGCAGATCCTGCGCCGCCAGACCGAGCGGCTCGCCGAGCGCGGCTGGACCGCCTACGCGGGCACCGAGCTGGAGTTCATCGTCTTCCGGGACACCTACGAGCAGGCCTGGTCGAACGGCTACCGCGGCCTGACCCCCGCCAATCAGTACAACGTCGACTACTCCCTGCTGGGCACCGGCCGCGTCGAGCCGTTGCTGCGCCGCATCCGCAACGAGATGGGCGCCGCCGGGATGCGTGTGGAGTCCGCCAAGGGCGAGTGCAACCTCGGGCAGCACGAGATCGCCTTCCGCTTCGACGAGGCCCTGGTCACCTGCGACCAGCACAGCGTCTACAAGACCGGCGCCAAGTCGATCGCCGCGCAGGAGGGCTACGCGCTGACGTTCATGGCGAAGTACGACGAGCGCGAGGGCAACTCCTGCCACATCCACCTCTCGCTGCGCGACGAGGACGGGCGACCGGTCTTCGCGGGCGAAGAGGCGGGCGACGAGCCCGGCGGCATGTCGGAGACGATGCGGCACTTCCTGGCCGGGCAGCTCGCCGCGCTGCGCGACTTCGCCCTGCTGTACGCACCCAACATCAACTCGTACAAGCGGTTCCGGCCCGGCTCCTTCGCCCCCACCGCCGTCGCCTGGGGTCCGGACAACCGCACCTGCGCGCTGCGGGTGGTCGGGCACTCGCCGTCGGCGCTGCGCCTGGAGAACCGGGTGCCGGGAGGCGACGTCAACCCCTACCTCGCCGTAGCCGGGATGATCGCCGCCGGGCTGCACGGCGTCGAGCAGAAGCTCACCCTCCCCGAGCCCGTCACCGGCAACGCCTACGTCAGCGCCGGCGTGCCGCGCGTTCCGGCCACGCTGCGCGAGGCCGCGGAACTGTGGGAGGCGAGCCCCCTCGCCCGCGACGCCTTCGGCGACGAGGTCGTCGAGCACTACCTGAACATGGCCCGCGTCGAACAGGACGCCTACGACACCGCCGTGACCGACTGGGAGCGCTTCCGCTCCTTCGAACGCATGTGAGGCAGCGCGTGCCCGACACACCACACGAACCACGCGAAGCACTGGACGTGCTCGACCCGGCCACCGAGGAGGTCATCGCCACCGTCCCCGCGGCGCGCCGGGAGGACGTCGACGCCGCCGTCGCCCGCGCGGCCCGCGCCCAGAGCGCCTGGGCGGCCCTGGCCCCGGCCGACCGGGCGCGGCTGCTGCGCCGCTTCGCGTCCACCGTGGACGCCCACGCCGAGGAACTGGCCGCCCTGGAGGTGCGCGAGGCCGGGCACACCGCGGCCAACGCCCGCTGGGAGGCCGGCAACGTCCGCGACCTGCTCGACTACGCGGCGGGCGGCGTCGAACGGCTCAGCGGCCGGCAGATCCCGGTGCCCGGCGGCATCGACGTCACCTTCCTCGAACCGCTCGGCGTCGTCGGCGTCGTCGCGCCCTGGAACTTCCCCATGCCCATCGCCGCGTGGGGAGCCGCCCCGGCGCTCGCGGCGGGCAACGCGGTGGTCCTCAAGCCCGCCGAGGCCACTCCGCTGACCGCGCTGCGCCTGGCGGACCTGGCGCTGGAGGCGGGTCTGCCCGAGCACCTCTTCCAGGTGCTGCCGGGCGAGGGCCCCGTCGCGGGGGCGGCCCTGGTCGAGCACCCGGGCGTCGCCAAGATCGTCTTCACCGGCTCGACCCGGGTCGGCAAGCAGATCATGGCCGCCTGCGCCCGCACCCTCAAGCGGGTCACCCTCGAACTCGGCGGCAAGTCGCCCAACATCGTTTTCGCCGACGCCGATCTCGAACGCGCCGCGGCCACCGCCCCGATGGCCTTCCTCGACAACGCGGGGCAGGACTGCTGCGCCCGTACCCGCGTCCTGGTGCAGCGCCAGGCGTACGACCGCTTCATGGAACTGCTGGAGCCCGCCGTCCTGGCCGTCGGGGTCGGCGACCCCGCCGACCCCGCGACCGACATGGGCCCGCTGATCTCCGCGGCGCAGCGCGACCGCGTCCGCTCCTACGTGGGCCCCGACGCGCCGGTCGCGATCCGCGGCACGGCCCCGGAGGGCAAGGGCTTCTGGTATCCGCCGACCGTGCTGACCCCGGCGGACCCGGCCGAACGCGTCGCGGTCGAAGAGGTGTTCGGCCCGGTCGCCGTCGTGCTCCCCTTCGAGGACGAGGCCGACGCGCTGCGCCTGGCCAACGCCACCGCGTACGGCCTGTCCGGCTCGATCTGGACCCGGGACGTCGGCCGCGCCCTGCGGCTGGCCCGGGGCACCGCCGCCGGCAACCTGTCGCTCAACTCCCACAGTTCGGTGCGCTACTGGACACCCTTCGGCGGGTTCAAGCAGTCCGGGATCGGCCGCGAACTCGGCCCGGACGCGCTGGCCGCCTTCACCGAGACCAAGAACGTCTTCATCAGCACGGAGGAGTGATCCCGGCAATGACGCAAGCAGAATCAGTGGTGTGCCGCCGCCTGGTGGGCCGCACGGCGGTGGTCACCGGCGCGGGCAGCGGCATCGGGCTCGCCTCGGCGCGCCGGCTCGCCTCCGAGGGCGCGCACGTCGTGTGCGCCGACATCGACCAGGCCGCGGGCAAGGCGGCGGCCGAGGAGACCGGCGGGCTGTTCGTCGAGGCCGACGTGACCGACGCCGATCAGGTGGAGGCGCTGTTCCAGGCGGCGTACGACACCTACGGCTCGGTGGACGTCGCCTTCAACAACGCGGGCATCTCTCCCCCGGACGACGACTCGATCCTCACCACCGGCATCGACGCCTGGCGCCGTGTCCAGGAGGTCAACCTCACGTCGGTCTACCTGTGCTGCAAGGCGGCCTTGCCCTACATGCGCCGCCAGGGCAAGGGCTCGATCATCAACACCGCGAGCTTCGTGGCCGTCATGGGCGCGGCGACCTCGCAGATCTCGTACACCGCGTCCAAGGGCGGCGTGCTGGCGATGTCGCGCGAGCTGGGCGTGCAGTTCGCCAGGGAGGGCATCCGGGTCAACGCGCTGTGCCCCGGGCCGGTCAACACCCCGCTGCTGCGGGAGCTGTTCGCCAAGGACCCGGAGCGCGCCGCGCGCCGCCTGGTGCACATCCCGGTGGGCCGCTTCGCGGAGGCCGAGGAGATCGCCGCGGCCGTGGCCTTCCTCGCCAGTGACGACGCGTCCTTCATCACGGGAGCGGAGTTCCTGGTGGACGGGGGTATCGCGGGGGCGTACGTGACCCCGCTCGGACCGGCCGACTGACGGGATTCTTAAGGTTCGGGCCTTAGGGTGACGCCGTGACCATGACGACCCCGCCCGGCTGGTACCCAGAACCCGGGCAGACAGGCAGCGGGCCCGCTCTCGAGCGCTGGTGGGACGGGACCGAATGGACCGAGTACACCCGCTCCTCCCAGCCCCCCGCCGCGGAAGCGCCCGGCACCCCGGGCGCTTCCCCGTACCCCGCCGACGTCTTGTCCGGCGGGGGCGGCCGTCGGCGCGGGGCGGTGATCGCCGCAGCCGTCGTCGCCGCGCTCGTGGTGGGGGGCGCGGTGATCGGCGGCGTGGTCGCCCTCAACCGCGGCGGCGACGCGCCGGCGGCCGCCCCCGGGCCCTCGGCGTCCGCGCCCCGCCCCGACTCGGGCGGCGGTCCGGAGGACGGTCCCGGCGGCATGCCCGGTATGCCGGACATGCCGGGCGGTCCCTCCCTCGCGCCGGACAGCGAGCCGGGCTATGCCGTGGACCTCCTCGACGGCATCAGCGTCCCCGTGCCGGACGGCTGGAAGGGGCAGACGGACCGCTACGGCCGCGCCGCCCTGACCGTGGGCCCCTACCCGTGCCCCGGCGACACCTCCCGCACCTGCGTGCGCGGCGGCGTCACCACGGAGCCGGCCGTCGGCGCGGGCATCGAGGCGACCACCCCCAAGGCGGCCGCGACCGAGGACATCGCGCGGAACGCCGCGGAGTCCTACGGGGACGACATCTACGGCGGCATCACCTCGCACGAGGTCACCGGCTCCGGCGCGGTCACCGTCGCCGGGCAGAAGGGCTACTACGTCCGCTGGAAGGTCGTGACGAAGAACGGCGACGACGGCCATGTGCAGTCGCTGGTCTTCCCCTCGCCCTGGGAGCCCGACCGGCTCGTGCTGGTCCGCTACGGCTTCGACAGCAACCCCAAGGCGCCGGGCCTCGCCGTGATGGACGAGATCACCAAGGGCATCAAGGCCGCGGGTTCCGGCGGCGGCACCGACGCCTGACCCCGCCCCCGCGCGCGGGCGCCCCGGTCCGGTCCTCCCGGCCGGGGCGTGCGCATGTCAGAGGAACGTCCGGCCCTCGCCGCGGTACGTCGGCACCGTCCGCACCACCCGGTCGCCCTCGACGAGCCGCAGCGCGTCGAAGCGCTCGCACAACTCGCCCGCCTTGGCGTGCCGGAACCACACCTTGTCGCCGATCAGCAGGTCGTCGGCGGCCGTCCCGAGCAGCGGCGTCTGCACCTCGCCCGGCCCCTCCTGCGGGTCGTAGCGCAGCCCTTCCGGAAGATAGGGGACGGGCAGCCGGTCACGGCCCGCCGCCCCCGAGGCCGGGTAGCCGCCGCCGAGGACGGTGACCACGCCCACGCCCGGACGCCGCACCACGGGCTGCGCGAACAGCGCCGCCGGGCGGCCCCGGAAGGAGGTGTAGTCGTCGAACAGCCGCGGCACGTACAGCCCCGACCCGGCGGCGACCTCCGTCACCGCGTCCTCGGCGGCCGTGCTCTGCACACTGCCCGTGCCGCCGCCGTTGACGAACTCCAGCCCGGGCGCCACCTCCCGCACCGCCCGCACGACCTCCGCGCGCCGCGCCGCCAACTCCCGGCGCGCCGCCGCCTGCATCAGCCGCACGGCCCGCGAGCGCAGCGGCCGGCCGGTGACCGCGTCGCCGACACCGGCCACATGGCCCTCGTACGCCATGATCCCCACCAGCCTGAAGCCCGGCCGCCGGGACACCCCGCGGGCCAGCTCCGCCATCTGCTCCGGCTGGTGGAGCGGGGAGCGCAGCGCCCCGACGCGCACGCGGCCGCGCAGCATCCGCAGCGAGGTGTCCATCTCCAGGCAGACCCGGACGATCTCCGAGCCGCCCGACCGCGAGGAGTCGATGAGGTCGAGCTGCGCCGCGTCGTCGACCATGACGGTCACCGCGCCCGCCAGCTTCGGGTCCGCGGCCAGCTCCGCGTAGCCGGAGCGGTCCGCCGACGGGTACGCCAGCAGGACGTCGCGGAAGCCCGAGCGCGCCAGCCACAGCGATTCGGCGAGGGTGAACGACATGACCCCCGCGAAGCCGTCCCGCTCCAGCACCCGCTCCAACAGCGCGCGGCAGCGCACCGACTTGGACGCCACCCGGATCGGCTTGCCGCCCGCCCTGCGGACCAGGTCGTCCGCGTTGGCGTCGAACGCCTCCAGGTCCACGATCGCCAGCGGCGCGTCGAGGTGGGCGGTGGCCCGGTCGTACCGGGCGCGAGCTGCTCCACGATCAGACATGCGCGCAGCTTGCCAGAACGCCCCTACCGCGCGGTAGGGGCATGTCTCCCGCACTGACGCGTCGTGAGGTGGCCGGGCCCAGTAGAGTGACGCCGCAGTCATCGTGTGAACAGGCCGTCCGCCGTGCGGCCGTGAGGGGGCACCGGGTGAGCGCCGGTTTCGAGAGCGGGGGAGCCACCCCCCGGCCGAGCTGGTCCCCTCCGTCCCCTATACCGCCGCCTCAGGACTCCGCACCGCACACCTCCACCTCGGCCCACGTCTCCGCCCCGGCGCACTGGGCCGCCACCGCCGCCACCGGCGAGCCGGAGCGCGGGCTGCCCCGGGAGGTGTACGGCACGGCGCCCCCGCCCCCGTACCAGCGCCCGTCGGGCGAGCGGGGCCCCTCCGGCTCCGCCCAGCCGGCCGGGTCCGTAGCGCCCCCGCCGGCCACGGGCGGGCGCGGCGTGCCCCCCGCGCCCGCGCCCCCTCCGGCCGCGGCCTGGTCCTCGCCCCTACCGCCCGCCGCGCCGCCGCCGTACCCCCCCGGCCCGCCGCAGGGCCCCGGGCACGCCGAGCGGTCGCGGACCCGGACGGCAGCCGCCGCCCTGTGCCTGGTGCTGGGCCTGGGCCTGCTCGGGGGCGCGGGCGCCGGGATGTGGATCGATCGCGAGCCGGTCGCGCCCGAACCCACGGCGGCGGAGGCGAGCCGACGTGACTTCGCCCTCGCCCGCGGCCTGTGGCACAGCACGCCCGTCGACACGCTCTTCCCGCCCACCCTGCACGGCAAGGGCCTCGGCCCGGGCGGCGCCGACCGCACCTGGACGCGGATCGGCGTGGCGCCGGCCGGTGACTGCCAGGAGGCCTTCGACCCGCTGCTGGCGAAGGTGCTGCGCCCCGCGGGCTGCGTGAAGCTGCTGCGCGCCACCTATACCGACGCCACCTCGAGCGCCGTGACCACGGTCGGACTGCTCGTCACCAAGGCCGACGCGCCCACGATGCGTGGGCTGCACGACCGCTGGAGCTCCGAACGGCTCGGCGCGCGAAGGGACCTGATGCCGCGTCCGGTCGCCTTCCCCGGCACCGTCTCGGAGGGCTTCGGCGACCGCCAGCGCGCCAGCTGGACGGTCGCGGTCGCCGCCGATCTGCCTGTCGTCGTGTACGCGGTGAGCGGTTTCGCCGACGGCCGCGAGATCGCCCTTCCGCAGCCCGCCGCCGCGGCCGTCGCCGAGGGCGCCACCGCAGCGCCCGCCCAGGCCGGACTGGGCCACGAGGCCGACGCGCTGGCCGACGCCGTCGACCGCCGGGCCCGCCGTGCCGCGCGCTCGCTGACGGCCACTCCCCCGGGGGGTTCCCGATGAGGCGACTGGCCGCCGCGGCGGCCGCAGCGGCCCTCGCCCTGCTGCCCGCCGTCCCGGCCCACGCCGACGCCGTACGCGACGCGGACTGGGCGCTGGACGCTCTGCACGCGCGGGACGCCTGGAAGCGGACCAGGGGCGCGGGCGTCACCGTCGCCGTCCTCGACACGGGCGTGGACGGCACTCACCCGGACCTGGCCGGGCAGGTCCTCGAGGGCAAGGACATGGTCGGCTTCGGGGCGCGCCGCGGCGACCCCACCTGGGCCAAGCACGGCACCGGCATGGCAGGGATCATCGCCGGGCGCGGCCACGGCCCCGGCCGCTCCGAAGGGGTGCTGGGCATCGCACCCGAGGCCAGGATCCTGCCGGTGCGGGTGATCCTGGAGGAGAAGGACCCGCAGCGCAAGAAGGCCCGCACCCAGCGAGGCAGCGCGCTCGCCGAGGGCATCCGCTGGGCCGCCGACCACGGCGCCGACGTCATCAACCTCTCCCTGGGCGACGACAGCCGCACCGCCCACCCCGAGGCGCAGGAGGACGAAGCGGTCCAGTACGCCCTGCGCAAGGGCGTGGTCGTCGTCGCCTCCGCCGGCAACGGCGGCGAGGAGGGCAACCGGGTCTCCTACCCCGCGGCGTACCCGGGTGTCATCGCGGTGACCGCCGTGGACCGCTACGGCTTCCGCGCCGCCTTCTCCACCCGCCGCTGGTACGCCACCGTCGCCGCGCCCGGCGTCGACGTCGTCGTCGCCGACCCCAACAGGCGCTATTACGAGGGATGGGGCACCAGCACCGCCTCCGCGTACGTATCGGGCGTGGCCGCGCTGGTCCGCTCCGCCTACCCGCGGCTGAGCCCCGCACAGGTGAGGCGACTGCTGGCGGACACCGCCCGGAACACCCCGGCGGGCGGCCGTGACGATGCCGTCGGCCACGGGATGGTGGACCCGGCGGCCGCGCTGAAGGCGGCGGCGAAACTGGAGCCCGAGGCCCCCGTGCCGAGCGCCGCCCCTCACCCGCGCGAGTACTTCGGGGCCGGACCCGACGCCGCGCGGCCGGCCGCGGCCGACGACGGCAAGACGGCGGGCGATGGGATCGCCCTGGTCTGCGCGGCGGCAGGGGCCGTACTGCTCGTGGCGGCGACGCTGCTGCGGATGCGGCCCCGGCGCACTGCCGTCCCCGACGGCCGCCGCTACGGCTGAACGCGGCACCGGTACGCAGTCGTGGGGCGGCTGCCGTCGCACGTCCGTCGGACCGGTGCATCCTGTGCCGTCGCTGTTCCCGCCGCGGCGGCGTCGGCCGCCCCATGCGCGCGGGCCCGGACGCCGCCGTCCCCGACGGCCGCGGGCAGGGCTGGACGCGGCACCGGCGCCCGAGCGGCCGTGGTACGGCTGCGGTCGTGCCGGCTGCCCCTGCCTGCGCTGTACCGCCGTGGGGCGGCTGCCACCGGCTTGTCCGCCGGACCGGGGCATCCTGTGCCGCCGCGGCGGGGGCGTGGGCGGACGGCTTCCGGCGCCCCCGCTACCCTCGGGTGGTGGCTCTGAAGAACATCCCCGACCCCGGCTTCTCCGACGACGACGGCACCGCCGATCCCCGGCTCGCGGCGGCCCTCGCCGCCTACGACGCCGATCCGTCGGCCGAACCCGAGGTGCTGGCGGCGCTCGCGGGCGCCCGTCTCCTCGTGCCGGTGGTGGCGCTGCTCGGCGAGGTCGAGGAGGGCCCGGACGGGCTGCGCCGTGAGAAGACCAGCGACATGGCGGTGCCCACCATCCAGGCGCCCGACGGGCGCAGGGCGCTCCCGGCGTTCACCTCCACGCAGGCCCTCGCGCGCTGGCGGCCCGACGCGCGGCCGGTGGCCGTACCGCTGGGGCAGGCGCTGCAGGCGCTCGCCCACGAGAAGGCGGACACCCTGCTGATCGACATGGCGGGACCGGTGCCGTACGCGCTGACCGGCGCGGCTCTGCGCGCCGTCGCCTCGGGCCGGGCGGGCACGGACCCGCTGGCCGACCCCGCCGTCCACGAGGCCCTGCGGGCCGCGGTGGGGACGGCGCCGGACGTGGCGCGCGCGCACCTCATCCCCTCGTCCTCCGCCGACGGCACGCTCGGGCTGGTCCTGGACCGGGGAGCCGACGTGCGCCAGGTCGCGGAGCGCGTCTCCGCGGCGCTGGCGGCGGACGAGGTGCTGCGCGGCGCGCTGGTGCGCGGCATCGAGCTGGCACTGCTGCCGGCCGACACATCGCTGCCCGGCGAACCCCTCTTCACACGCTGAGGACGCGCCGACGGCGCCGCCCCACCGGGGCGACGCCGTCGCGAGGGAACCGGACCCGGGCCACGCCCGGCCCCTGTCCCCGAGGCAGGTCCTAGCCGTGGACGGGGCCGGTGAACTTCTCGCCGGGGCCCTCGCCGGGAGCGTCGGGGATGACGGACTCCTCGCGGAAGGCGAGCTGCAGCGACTTCAGGCCGTCCCGCAGCGGGGCGGCGTGGTAGGAGCCGATCTCGGTCGCGCCGGCGGTGACCAGGCCGGCCAGCGCGGTGATCAGCTTGCGCGCCTCGTCGAGGTCCTTGTGCTGGTCGCCGTCCTCCGCGAGGCCGAGGTTCACCGCCGCCGCACTCATCAGGTGCACCGCGACCGTGGTGATCACCTCGACGGCCGGGACGTCCGCGATGTCGCGGGTCAGCTCGTCGAAGTCGGGGCGGTCCGCGGAAGGGGACTCGTGCTGGGGGCTGGCGTCACTCATGTCTCACACGATAGGGCCACGCCGCCCGATTACGGTCTGCGCCCGGAGACTGGTATGCTTGACGATCGACCGGCTGGACACCCCGTGGACGTCATGGAAACGGAGCGCTCCAGCCCACAAGTGGAGGCTCCGATCTCCCACCTTGCCGGCCTCGAGGGCGGCGGGTCACCGGTCAGGCGCCGTGTCCCCGGACGAGGACCCAGCGCCCGATGCGCCCCGCGGGAATGCCGCGGCGGTGCTCCCGGTTGTGAGGAGCATCCGCCTGTGACCCGTACGGGGCGTTTTTCACGCCTCCTTACGGGCCGGACCACGTTTTTCAACGTTACGCGCCTGGCAGTCGAGTCAGTCGCGTGGTGCTACCGAGGAGGCCCCATCAGCGCCGAGCCCCGCATCAACGACCGGATTCGCGTCCCCGAGGTGCGACTCGTCGGTCCCAGTGGCGAGCAGGTCGGCATCGTGCCGCTTGCCAAGGCACTGGAGCTTGCGCAGGAGTACGACCTCGACCTGGTCGAGGTGGCGGCGACCGCACGTCCGCCGGTCTGCAAGCTCATGGACTACGGCAAGTTCAAGTACGAGTCGGCCATGAAGGCCCGTGAGGCGCGCAAGAACCAGGCGCACACGGTCATCAAGGAGATGAAGCTCCGGCCGAAGATCGACCCGCACGACTATGACACCAAGAAGGGTCATGTCGTCCGGTTCCTCAAGCAGGGCGACAAGGTCAAGATCACGATCATGTTCCGCGGTCGTGAGCAGTCGCGCCCCGAGCTGGGCTTCCGACTGCTGCAGCGGCTCGCCGACGACGTCCAGGACCTGGGCTTCGTGGAGTCCTCGCCGAAGCAGGACGGCCGCAACATGATCATGGTCCTCGGTCCGCACAAGAAGAAGACCGAGGCGATGGCCGAGGCCCGCGAGGCGCAGGCCGCCCGCAAGGCCGGTCGCCTGCCGAAGGACGACGACGGGCAGGAGCAGGAGCAGGCCGAGCAGGACGCTCCCGCCGACGCCAGCTGACGCCGTCCGACGGCGTCGCCAGGACCCGGAGCCCGCTCCGGGCAATGCAATGAAGGACTGACGCTCTCCGTCCGCCCCCAGGGCGGACGGGAGGGCCAGCGACGAGGAGACTACGGCGCATGCCGAAGAACAAGACCCACAGCGGTGCGAGCAAGCGATTCAAGATCACCGGCTCCGGCAAGGTGATCCGCGAGCGCGCCGGCAAGCGCCACCTGCTTGAGCACAAGCCGTCGACGAAGACCCGTGCCCTGACCGGCACTGTCGTCCTGGCCAAGCCCGACGCCAAGAAGATCAAGAAGCTTCTCGGCAAGTGACGGCACGCCCCCTTCGACCAGGGGGCGCGATGCTGGACCGGGACCCATTCGTTTTCGGGCCGTGTGAGCACCACCACGGTCCCTTAGAAGGAGTTATCTAGTGGCACGCGTCAAGCGGGCAGTCAACGCCCAGAAGAAGCGCCGGGCGATCCTCGAGCAGGCCAGCGGCTACCGCGGCCAGCGTTCCCGCCTGTACCGCAAGGCGAAGGAGCAGGTCACCCACTCCCTCGTCTACAACTACAACGACCGCAAGAAGCGCAAGGGCGACTTCCGTCAGCTGTGGATCCAGCGCATCAACGCCGCTGCCCGCGCCAACGGCATCACCTACAACCGCTTCATCCAGGGTCTGAAGGCCGCCAACGTCGAGGTGGACCGCAAGATCCTCGCCGAGCTGGCCGTGAACGACGCCAACGCGTTCGCCGCGCTGGTCGAGGTGGCCCAGAAGGCCCTGCCGAGCGACGTCAACGCCCCCAAGGCGGCCTGACCCAGGCTCTCCCGGACCCGCAGGCCCTGTGCCTGCGGGTCCGTGCTGTGTTCCCGGAGCGCCGCGCCGCGCCTCCGGGCGGACCCCGACCGAAGTGAGTGCAACCGTCATGCCCGGCCCCGAGCTGACCTCCCTGCGATCCCCCCGCGTCGTCGCCGCGCGTCGCCTGGCCAAGCGCAGCTTCCGCGGCAAGGAGCGGCGCTTCCTCGCCGAGGGACCGCAGGCCGTGCGCGAGGCCATGGCCCACCTGGTCGAGGTCTACGTCACCCCCGAGGCCGCCGCCCGGCACGAGGGGATCCTCGCCGCCGCGCGCGCCGCCCGGGTACCCGTGCTCACCGCGACCGACGAGGTCGTCGCCGAGATGTCGGACACCGTCACCCCGCAGGGCGTCATCGGCCTCTGTCGCTTCCTGGACACCCCGTTCGAGGAGGTGCTGCGCGCCCGGCCGAAACTCGTCGCCGTCCTCGCCCATGTGCGCGACCCCGGCAACGCCGGCACTGTGCTGCGCTGCGCGGACGCGGCCGGTGCGGAGGCGGTCGTCCTCACCGACGCCTCCGTGGACCTGTATAACCCCAAGGCCGTACGCGCCTCCGTGGGCAGCCTCTTCCACCTCCCGGTCAGCGTCGGAGTCCCCATGCGGACCGTGGTCGACGGTCTGCGCGGGGCCGGCGTGCGGCTGCTCGCCGCCGACGGCGCGGGGGAGCGCGACCTGGACGCCGAACTCGACGAGGGCACGATGGGCGGCCCCACCGCCTGGATCTTCGGCAACGAGGCCTGGGGCCTGCCGGAGGAGACCCGCGCACTCGCGGACGAGGTGGTGCGCGTTCCCATCCACGGGCGCGCGGAGAGCCTGAACCTCGCCACGGCGGCCGCCGTGTGCCTCTATGCGTCCGCCCGCGCGCAGCGTGCTCCCGGAGGGTGCCGCTCAGTGACGGTGAGCTAGTAAGGTGACGCCTTCGGGGACCGCCCTGAGAGGGGGTTACGGGGATGGACGTCCAGATGACCGGCGGCAGGCCGTCGCACGCGCCGGAGAGAATGCCGCCTGTCCTGACCGACTGCGGCATCACCCCTGACGAGCTCCCCGACGGCCTCGTCGTCGCCGACGAGCACGGCCTCGTGCGCTGCTTCAACGCCGCCGCCGCCCGGATCACCGCGCTCGACCCCGCGGACGTCCTCGGCCGCCCCATCGAGCAGGCCCTGCCCCTGGAGGACCTGGACGGACGCCGCTGGTGGCAGCTGACCGACCCGTACCAGGGCCTGGCCACCAGGACGGGGCAGCCCGAGCGCAATCTGCTGCTCCCCGGCGGCCGCGAGGTGCTCGTGTGCGCGAGGTACGTCCGCGACCACCCCACCGGCCCGGTGCGCCGGCTGGTGGTCGCGCTGCGCGGCACCGAGGCACGGCGGCGCACCGAGCGCAGCCACGCCGAGCTGATCGCCACCGTCGCGCACGAGCTGCGCTCCCCGCTCATCTCCGTCAAAGGCTTCACCGCCACCCTGCTGGCGAAGTGGGAACGCTTCACCGAGGACCAGAAGAAACTCATGCTGGAGACCGTGCACGCCGACGCGGGCCGCGTCACCCGGCTGATCGCCGAGCTGCTCGACATCTCCCGCATCGACTCCGGCCGCCTGGAGGTGCGCCGCCAGCCGGTCGACATCGCCGCGGCCGTGCGCCGGCACGTGGAAGCGCTCGTGGCCGCCGGACAGCCCGCGGACCGCTTCGCCGTGCGGGTCGCGGGGGCGCTGCCGTCCCTGTGGGCCGACCCCGACAAGGTCGACCAGATCCTGGGGAACCTGCTGGAAAACGCCGTGCGCCACGGCGAGGGAACTGTCACCATTGATGTGGCGCCCTCGTCGTCGCCGCGCGAGCGCGGATGGTCCGGAACAGCGGTGACCGTGAGTGACGAGGGGCCCGGCATCCCGGAGGAGTCCATGAACCGCGTATTCACCCGCTTCTGGCGGGGCAGCAAGCGCGGTGGCACGGGCCTGGGGCTCTATATCGTCAAGGGCATCGTCGAGGCCCACGGCGGCACCATCACGGTGGGCCGCGCGCCCGGCAAGGGCGCCCAGTTCCGATTTATCCTGCCCGTCGGGGCGCCGGCCTTCACGGCCTGAGCATCGCGTGGTGATCCACCGGCCCCGACGGGCGTGACCAGGCTTTCCCCGTGGCCCCGATAGACTCGACCCTTGGCATTCAGCGGTCGGGCAGGCAGGTCGGCCACGCCATCACCCACATCGGAACGGGAAGAAATGTCGGCACCGAACAAGTCGTACGACCCTGTCGAGGTCGAGGCACTGAAACCGGAAGAGATCGAGCGCCGGCGCGACGAGGCGCTCGCCGCGATCGCCGAGGCCGCCGACCTCGACGCGCTGCGCGAGGTCAAGGTGGCCCACACCGGGGACCGCTCGCCGCTCGCCCTCGCCAACCGTGAGATCGGCGCGCTGCCGCCGCACGCGAAGGCGGAGGCCGGCAAGCGGGTCGGCCAGGCCCGCGGCGCGGTCAACCAGGCGCTCAAGGCCCGGCAGGAGGTGCTGGAGAACGAGCGGGACGAGCGGGTGCTGGTCGAGGAGGCGGTGGACGTCACCCTGCCGTACGACCGGACCCCGCGCGGCGCCCGGCACCCGCTGACCACGCTGTCCGAGCGCATCGAGGACATCTTCGTGGCCATGGGCTACGAGGTGGCCGAGGGCCCCGAGGTCGAGGCCGAGTGGTTCAACTTCGACGCCCTCAACATCTGGGCGGACCACCCGGCCCGCACCATGCAGGACACCTTCTTCGTCGAGGGCGACCGGCCCGCCGGCTCCGGCGCGGAGGAGAGCGGCGTCGTGCTGCGCACGCACACCTCCCCGGTGCAGATCCGCTCCCTGCTCGACCGCGAGCCGCCGGTGTACGTGATCTGCCCCGGCCGGGTCTACCGCTCGGACGAGCTGGACGCCACCCACACCCCGGTCTTCAACCAGGTCGAGCTGCTCGCCGTCGACGAGGGCCTGACCATGGCGGACCTCAAGGGCACCCTGGACCACATGGTCCAGTCGCTCTTCGGCGAGGACATCACCACCCGGCTCCGCCCGAACTACTTCCCCTTCACCGAGCCGTCGGCCGAGATGGACATGGTCTGCTACGTCTGCCGCGGCGAGTCCGTCGGCAACCCGGACCGTCCCTGCCGCACCTGCGGCAGCGAGGGCTGGATCGAGCTGGGCGGCTGCGGCATGGTCAACCCCCGGGTGCTGACCGCCTGCGGCGTCGACCCGGAGAAGTACAGCGGTTTCGCCTTCGGCTTCGGCATCGAGCGCATGCTGATGTTCCGTCACAACGTCGAGGACATGCGAGACATCGTCGAGGGTGACGTGCGGTTCACCCTTCCGTTCGGGATGGAGATCTGATGCGGGTCCCGCTTTCTTGGCTGCGGGAGTACGTCGACCTGCCTGCCGGCGAGTCCGGCCGCGACGTCCAGGCCAAGCTCATTTCCGCCGGGCTCGAGGTCGAGACCGTCGAGCAGCTCGGCGCCGGCCTCAAGGGCCCGCTGGTGGTCGGCAAGGTGCTCACCATCGAGGAGCTGACCGGGTTCAAGAAGCCCATCCGCTTCTGCACCGTCGACGTCGGCACCGCCAACGGCACCGGCGAGCCGCAGGAGATCGTCTGCGGCGCGACCAACTTCGCCGTCGGCGACAAGGTCGTCGTCATCCTCCCCGGCGGCGTCCTGCCCGGGAACTTCGAGATCTCGGCGCGCAAGACCTACGGCCGCAACTCGCACGGCATGATCTGCTCCGCCCGCGAGCTCGGCATGGGCGACGACCACGACGGCATCATCGTCCTGCCGCCGGAGCACGAGGCCGGCACCGACGCCATCGAGCTGCTGGAGCTCGTCGACGAGGTGCTCGACATCGCGGTCACCCCCGACCGCGGCTACTGCCTGTCGATGCGCGGTGTCGCCCGCGAGACGGCCATCGCCTACGGTCTGCCACTGCGCGACCCGGCGCTGCTCGACGTCCCCGGCCCGAACTCCTACGGGTACGAGGTGCAGGTCGCCGACCCGGTCGGCTGCGACCGCTTCACCGCGCGCACCGTCACCGGCCTGGACCCGGAGGCGCGCTCCCCGATCTGGCTGCAGCGCAGGCTGCAGAAGGCCGGCATGCGCCCGATCTCGCTCGCCGTGGACGTCACCAACTACGTGATGCTCGAGCTGGGCCAGCCCCTGCACGCCTACGACCGGCACCGCATCGAGGGCGCCATCGGCGTCCGCCGGGCCCAGCCGGGCGAGAAGCTGACCACGCTCGACGGCCAGGTCCGCGTCCTCGACCCGGAGGACCTGGTGATCACCGACAACCACGGCCCGATCGGCCTGGCCGGTGTCATGGGCGGCGCCACCACCGAGATCGACGACACCGGCGCGTCCACGACCGACGTCGTCATCGAGGCCGCGCACTTCGACCCGGTCGCCATCGCCCGCACCGCGCGCCGCCACAAGCTCTCCTCCGAGGCGTCCAAGCGCTTCGAGCGCGGTGTGGACCCGCAGGCCGCCGCAGCCGCCGCGCAGCGCACCGTCGACCTGCTGGTGCTGCTCGCGGGCGGCACCGCCGAGGCCGGTGTCACCGAGGTCATCGCGCCCTCCGCGCCGCACACCATCACCATTCCCGCGGACCACCCGGACAAGGTGGCGGGCATGGCGTACGGCCGTGAGACCGTGGTGCGGCGCCTGCAGCAGGTCGGCTGCGACGTCTACGGCGCCGACGAGCTCATCGTCACCGTGCCGTCCTGGCGGCCCGACCTGCGCGACCCCAACGACCTCGCCGAGGAGGTCATCCGCCTGGAGGGCTACGAGAACCTGCCCTCCACCCTGCCGAAGCCGCCCTCGGGACGCGGTCTGACGGAGTCGCAGAAGCTGCGCCGCCGTGTCGGCCGGGCGCTGGCGGGCGCCGGCTACGTCGAGGTGCAGAACTACCCGTTCCTCGGCGAGGCCGTCTTCGACCAGCTCGGCCTCGACGCGGACGACCCGCGCCGCGTCACCGCCACGCTGGCCAACCCGCTCTCGGACGAGGAGCCCGCACTCCGTACCACGCTGCTCCCCGGCCTGCTCGGCGCTCTGCGCCGCAACATCGGCCGCGGCGCGCACGACCTCGCGCTCTTCGAGACCGGCCTGGTCTTCCGTCCCAGCGGCGAGGAGAGCGCGCCGCCGCGGCTGCCCGTCGACCGGCGCCCGACCGACGCCGAGATCGCCGCGCTCGACGCCGCCCTTCCGCCGCAGCCGCGGCACGTCGCGGTCGTCCTGACCGGCGCCCGTGAGCAGGCGGGCTGGTGGGGCACGGGCCGTCCCGCGCAGTGGGCCGACGCCATCGAGGCCGGGCGGGTCGTCGCCGCCGAGGCCGGGGTTGAGCTGATCGTCCGCCAGGACCAGCAGGCCCCTTTCCACCCCGGCCGCTGCGCCGCGCTGTGTGCGGTCGTCGACGGTGAGGAGGTGCTCGTCGGTGCCGCGGGCGAACTGCACCCGCGGGTGATCAAGGCGATGCACCTGCCGGAGCGCACCTCCGCCCTGGAGCTCGACCTCGGCGGCCTGGAGCGCGCCTCCGGCGGCCCCGTCGTCGCGCCCCGGGTGTCCGCCTTCCCGGTGGCCACCCAGGACGTCGCCCTGGTCGTGGACGACTCCGTCCCGGCCGCCGAGGTGGAGGGTGCCCTGCGCTCCGGTGCCGGAGAACTGCTCGAGTCCCTGCGCCTGTTCGACATCTTCACCGGTGAGCAGATCGGCACGGGCAGGAAGTCGCTGGCCTACAGCCTGCGTTTCCGGGCCCCGGACCGCACGCTCACCGCGGAGGAGGCCTCCGCGGCCCGTGACGCGGCCGTCTCCGCCGCGGCGGAGCGCACGGGAGCCGTGCTGCGCGGCGCCTGACCCCGCGATGTCGCGCTCCCGTGGGGCGCCCCCGGTCCGCCGGGGGCGCCCCACGGGCGTTCCCGCCGGTCACGTAGCCCGATCGGGTGAAATGCCTTCGTTCGATATCCGGTTCCTCGTGCCCAGTCGCCACAATCGATCGGAACCAGGGCCCACTCGACGCGGGGGCTGTGTCGTCGTCAGCCGCGTCAACGGCTGCAGGGGGAGCCCCGAGGCATGATCCGACCCAGGCCGGCGAGCCGCCGGAGCGGCACCAGGGCGCGGGGGCTGGTGATCCTGTCGCTTCCCGGAGTGTGGGTGGCCGCGGTCCTGGGTCTGGTGTACACGGTGCCGGGGGGAGCCCAGTGGGCGCCCGCCGCGGTCGCCGCCCCCGCGCTCGCCTGCGCCGGCACGGGCCGCCGCCGCTGCGTGCTGGTCGGCGGCGGGCTCGCCGTGGCCGCCGTCGCGGTCCCCGACACCGGGCAGCGGCTGGGCACCGAGGTCGCCGTCGTCGCCGTCCTGCTCGTCTGCCTCTGGCTCGCCGACCGCAGAGCGCGCCTCACCGCCGAACTCGACCGCACCCAGGAGATCGCCCTCGCCGCCCAGCAGGCGCTGCTGCCCCCGCTGCCGCACCGTGTGAGCGGCCTCGCGGTGGCCGGCTACCACCTCTCGGCCAGCCGCGGCGCCCGCGTCGGAGGCGACCTCTACGAAGTCCTCGCCACGCCCTACGGGGTGCGCGCGGTCATCGGGGACGTGCGCGGCCACGGCCTCGAGGCCGTCGGCACCGTCGCGGCATTGCTCGGCAGCTTCCGTGAGGCCGCGCACGAGGAGCCGGAACTCGGTGGCGTGCTCCGCCGCCTGGACCGCGCGCTCCACCGGCACCTGCGGGAACGCCCGTACGCGGCCGAGGAGTTCGTGACGCTGATACTGCTCGAACTCGACGACGACTGCGGTGTCCAGGTCGTCAACTGCGGCCACCCGCAGCCGTACCGGCTCTGCCCCGGCCGCGCGGGGCCGCCGAGCGCCCGACCGCTGGACGCCGGTGAACCGCTGCCGCCGCTCGGCCTGTTCGACCCCGCTCGCGGCGCGAAGGCCGTCCCCTGTGGGGAACTCCTGCCCGGCCAGGCGCTCTTCCTGCACACCGACGGCGTGACGGACGCCCGGGACACCGCGGGAGAGTTCTTCGCGCTGTCACCGGTCCTGGAGAGGGCCGCTCAGGAGGCCGGCCACGGAGCCGTGTTGTCCGCGGGGGCCCTGGTCGAGACGGTGCGGGCCGCGTTCCTCCAGCACACCCGCGGGCGACTCACCGACGACATGGCGTTGCTCGTGCTCCACCGGGACGTCCCGCGCGTGCCCACGCAGGCGGGTGCTCACGGGGCGCCCACGCCCGCACCACGACGGAAGTTCCCGGAGTGCCGTGCCCTTGATTCCGGCTGATCCTTGGTAAACCTGGGTCGAAACCGAGCAGAACACCCCGAGCTCGTGTCACCGGCCAGAATGAGGAGAGGGGCAGGCATGGCAACCCCCACCGTCGCCGGAGCCGATCTGTCCACGCCCACGGGAGAACTGATCGCCGTGGTCGGTCCGCCCGGGCCGCAGCGGTCCGCTCTGCAACTCGCCCTCAACAACGCACCCTGGAGCCGGGGTCCTTCCGTCACGACGACCGTGATCAGCCGCGGCGCGTGGAGCGAACTGCGGCGCGTGGCGGCAGCGGGGATCACGGTCGTCGCCGCGTGCGACAGGGTGGTTGCGGCCGATGCGGGGGCGCACCGCGTGGTGCTGATGCCGCACCCCGACGGCGCGGGGTGAGACCGCGCGTCGTGCGCCGTGTGCGGAGGTCGCGGACGATGCGGAGGGTGCGAGTCGTACGGGCCGGGCGCAACTCACCGCCGGTGAGCGTAAGAACGCGCTGACGACGCCGGCCGCCGCGGAGCGCGCTCTGCGGCGGCCGGACGGTGCGGAGGTGCGACTACAGGTAGTCCTAGAAGCCGTGGCCGCTCTTGCGGCCCAGCCGGCCGGCGTCGACCATGCGCTGCAGCAGCGGGGGAGCGGCGTACAGCGGCTCCTTGAACTCCTCGTACATCGACTCCGCGACCGAGGCCACGGTGTCCAGCCCGATCAGGTCGGAGAGCTTGAGCGGGCCCATCGGGTGGGCGCAGCCCATCTCCATGCCGTTGTCGATGTCCTCCCGGCTGGCGATGCCGGCCTCGAACATCCGGATCGACGACAGCAGATACGGGATGAGCAGCGCGTTGACCACGAAGCCCGCACGGTCCTGGGCGCGGATCGGGTGCTTGCCCAGCACGTCGGTGACGAGCTTCTCGGCGCGCACCAGCGTCTGGTCGTCCGTGGTGAGGGCGGGGATGAGCTCGACCAGCTTCTGCACCGGCGCCGGGTTGAAGAAGTGGATGCCGATCACCTGCTCCGGGCGGGAGGTCGCCACCGCCAGCTTCACCAGCGGGATGGAGGAGGTGTTCGAGGCCAGGATCGCGTCGCGGCGGGTCACCACCTGGTCGAGCACATGGAAGATCTCGGTCTTGACCTGCTCGTTCTCGACGACGGCCTCGATGACCAGGTCGCGGTCGGCGAAGTCGCCCAGATCGGTGGTGAAGGTGAGGCGCTCCAGCGCGGCGTCGCGCTCCTCCACGGTGATCTTGCCGCGCTCCGCCGCCTTGCGGAGCGAGTTCGTCAGCCGGGTCCGGCCCAGTTCCAGGGCCTCGCCGGTGGTCTCCGCCACCCGGACGTCCAGTCCGGCCCGGGCGCACACCTCGGCGATACCCGCGCCCATCTGGCCGCAGCCCACCACACCGACACAACGGATGTCGTCGTTCAACGCCCCGCCTCTCCCTGATCGCGAGATGGAGACCCGGACCGTTCGTGGGGCCCGGACCAGCCCGCTCGACATTACACCCGGCCGGCCCACCGGTCCGGGTTCCCGCAAGGGCTGCCCGGCCGGGGAGCGACGCCGCCCCGGCGGCCGGTGTTCGCGCGGTCGCCGGGGCGCCGCACCGGACGCGACGACGGGGCCACGTGCCGTCCGGGAACGGACGGGGCCTGCCCGGACGGCACGACCGCCGCGACGGGACAGCCGCGACCCGACGGAACCATTGCGGGTGTGCGGGATGTGCGGGATGTGCGGGACGTCGGGTCCATGCTGGTCTCCCGGTTCCGGCGGCACAGCCCGATGCCACATCTCGAGTCCGGTCAGGCCGTCGGCGGCCGAGACGACGCGGTAGCCGTAGCGTTCCAGCACCTTGGTGACCGACCGCTGGACGGGACCCAAGGGGTCCCGAGCGCCCCGACCCGTCCGGCTCCGGGCAGGTTGCCGGACGGACCGATCCGCCCCAGTATCAGCGCCATACGGAAGTGACGGGGAATCAGGGGACACTCATGCGCCCACTCTCACGCAGGACCTTCGCCGCGGGCGCCGCCGGGGCCGTCGGCGCCGTTCTCGCCGCGGGCCCGGCAGCGGGCGCGAGGGGCACGGACGGGACGGTCGTGGCCGGCGGCCCCTCGGGAGCGAGGGAACCCTCCGGGACGGCCGGAGCAGTGGGCGCGGCGGCCGGGCAGTTCCGCGGGATGTGGCTGGCGACGGTCGCCAACCGCGACTGGCCCTCCGCCCGAGGGCTCCCGGCGAGCCGGCAGCGCGACGAACTCCTCCGCTACCTCGACCTCGCCGTCGAGCGGCGCCTCAACGCGGTCGTCATGCAGGTCCGGCCGACCGCCGACGCGCTGTGGCCGTCCCCGTACGAGCCCTGGTCGCAGTACCTGACCGGGGTCCAGGGACGCGACCCCGGCTGGGACCCGCTCGGCACAGCCGTTGCGGAGGCGCACGCCCGGGGACTGGAACTGCACGCCTGGTTCAACCCCTTCCGGGTCGCCACCCACACCGACCCGCGGCGGCTGGCCCCGGACCACCCGGCACGCGTCCATCCGGACTGGATCGTCACGTACGGCGGCAAGCTGTACTACAACCCCGGGATTCCGCGGGTGCGCCGCTTCGTGCAGGAGGCCATGCTCGACGCCGTTCGCCGCTACCCCGTCGACGGCGTGCACTGGGACGACTACTTCTACCCCTATCCGGTCGCCGGCCGGTCCTTCGCCGACGAGGATGCCTTCGCCCGCTACGGCGCGGGCTTCGACGACCGCGCCTCCTGGCGGCGCGGCAACATCGACCTGCTCGTCAGCGAGACCGCGGCCCGCGTCAAGGCGCTGCGTCCCACCACCCGCTTCGGCGTGAGCCCCTTCGCGGTCTGGCGCAACCAGCGCACGGACCCGCGCGGCTCCGCCACCCGCGGCGGGGTGCAGACGTACGACGACCTCTACGCCGACACCCGCGGCTGGGTGCGCGAGGGCTGGATCGACTACATCGTGCCGCAGGTGTACTGGAACATCGGCTTCGACGTCGCCGACTACGCCACGCTCGTGGCCTGGTGGGCCGACGTCGTCGACGGCACCGGCGTCCACCTCTACATCGGGGAGGCGCTGTACCGCGCGGGCTCCGCCGGGGAGGCGGCGGCCTGGCAGGACCCGGCCGAACTCTCCCGCCACCTCGAGCTCGCCCGCAGGCACCCCCAGGTGCGCGGCCATGTCTTCTTCTCCGCCAAGGAGGTCGCCGCCGACCCCATCGGCGCGATGTCCCGGGTCGTCGCCGACCACTATCCGACGCGGGTCCGCACGCCCGCCAGGGGATCGTCGGCGTAGCGGCACACCGGAAGCCGCGGCCGTGTCGTACGACGGCCGCGGTCCGCGTGGCCCGGTGGGGGCGGCTCAGCCGGTGGGGGGCGGCTTGCCCCGTCCGCTCTCCACCGTCGAGTCCGGTCCGGGGGACAGGATGCACTCGTGCCCGTCGTCGTACCGGACGCGGTACGGAGGTTCGCCGCCCGGCCCCATCACTTCGACGATCTCGGCCACCTTGTCGTGCTGGCCGACGACCCGCCCGTGCTGCCTGACCCGGTCACCCTTGTTCGCGTGCATCGGTAGACCTCCTGAGAACTCGGCGGTCCGCAGCTTTGCCCCTCCAGTCTAGATTCGGGCGTCCGCTCCGCACCCCCGGGCACGGACCGGGGCTCAGTCCGGTCGCAGGCCGAGTTCCGCCAGCATGCGCGGGTCGGGGGTGCGCCGGTAGCCCGACCACAGGGGGCCGCCGCAGGCGTGCAGCACCGCGTCGACCGCCGCTGCGAAGGGCTCGCGCGAGCCGCCGCGGACGAGGTCGCGGTAGCCGCCGAGGAGCAGCCCGGCGAGTTCCGGTTCGGCCTCGCGCAACCGGCGGGGCAGCCACTTGCCGCCACCGCGCCAATGTCCCCGGGTGCCGAGCAGGAGCTCGGCGGCACGGTCCAGGAGGGTGGCGGCGACGGCGAGGAGCTCGTCCTCGTCCCGTGCGCCGAGCAGGTCGTCGCGCAGGTCGGTGACGTGGTAGCGACGGTGGTCGCGTACCGCGTCCGCGACCGGGGGCGGCCCGGCGGCGAGGATGCGTTCCGCGGAATCGCGCAGCCGGGCGGCGGTTCCGTCGCGGTCGAGCAGGATGGCGCCGCGCGCGCACATGAACGCCAGCGTGCCGCTGCCGCGGTCGCGGTCCCAGCCCATGAAGGCGTGCGCCGACTCGGGGGTGTGCACGAAGAGCTCGACCGGCCAGGAGCCCCAGGTGAGCGATTCCGCGCGGCACGCGGCGGGCGGGCCGAGGACGACGACCACGTCCAGGTCGGAGGTCGCCGTCCCCTCGCCGCGGGCGGTCGACCCGCCGAGGAACCCGGCCAGAGCGTCGGGGAAGCGTTCGGCGAGGAGGGCGCGGGCCGCGCCGAGCGGATCGTCCATGCGGGGACCCTACGCGCTCGGCTGCCGATGGGGGCGGCACATGGCGGAGGACCTCGCGGGCCGCCGAGGCGGCCATGGCGGAGCCGTGCAAGCCGTCGAACGGCGCTCGGCCCGCCGCCCCGGGGTCGGCGCGGCGGGCTGTGCGACGAGTGCCTGAAGGCCGTGCGCGACGACGACGTCCAGGGGCGCCTGGTGACAGGGAACCCCGCGGCCTGGCTGCCAGAGTGCACCATGCGGCGAGGCCGGCGCGCCTGGCCGCCACCTGGAATCCGGCCCCTGTCGCCTGGGGCGAGGGGAGTGGCAAGGCACCCGCCGCGCATGGCCAGGGCCCCCATGGCCCGACCCGCCACGACCCGGCCCGTCATGAGGGCCCTCGGCTGTCGCGAGGTGCAGACCTCAGCCGCAGCTCCTCGGCGCGCGGACAGGCTCCCGGCGCCGGGAGGCGTCAGGCGCCGGCGGCGCGGGAGCGCTCGGCGTCGCGCTCCTTCAGACGGGCGGCCTCCTTGCGGACCTCGGCCTGGGTGGCGCGCTCCTTCTCCAGCCACTCGGGGGCTTCCTGCTTCAGCGCCTCGATCTGCTCCGTCGTGAGCGCCTCGGTGACCCCGCCGCGGGCGAGACCGGAGATGGAGACCCCCAGCTTCGCCGCCACGACCGGGCGCGGGTGCGGGCCGTTGCGGCGCAGGTCCTGCAGCCACTGCGGCGGGTCGGCCTGGAGCGCGTTCAGCTCGTCGCGCGACACGACGCCCTCCCGGAACTCGGCGGGGGTGGCCTCGAGGTACACACCCAGCTTCTTGGCCGCCGTGGCGGGCTTCATGGTCTGGGTGGAGTGGTGCGACGTCATGCCCCCAGGATATCGATCGCGGGCACAGCCCCCGACCAGTGCCGGGGTAGCCTGGCCGGATGACCGGCTCGGAAGCTCCCCCCTCGTTCCGCCTCGCCTACGTACCGGGCGTGATCCCCGCCAAATGGGTGCGGATATGGCAGGAGCGGCTGCCGGACGTCCCCCTGGACCTGGTCATGGTCCCGGCCGCCGAGGCTCCCGGGATGCTGCGCGGCCTCGACGCGGACGCCGGCTTCGTCCGGCTGCCGATCGACCGGACGGACCTCAGCGCCATCCCCCTCTACACGGAGGCGACGGTCGTCGTCGTCCCCAAGGACCACCTGGTGGCCGCCGCCGACGAGGTGTCCCTGGCGGACCTGGCCGACGACGTGGTGTTCCACCCCCTCGACGACACCCTGGACTGGGAGGCGCCGCCCGGGCGGCCCGCGATCGAGCGCCCGGCCACGACCGCGGACGCGATCGAGCTCGTCGCGGCGGGCGTGGGGCTGCTGGTCGTGCCGATGTCGCTGGCGCGGCTGCACCACCGGCGGGACCTCACCTACAGGCCGGTCACCGACGCCCCGCAGTCACGGGTGGCGCTGTCGTGGCGCGAGGACACCACGACCGACCGCGTCGAGGACTTCATCGGCATCGTGCGCGGGCGTACCGTCAACAGCACGCGCGGCCGGACCCAGGGCCAGGCGGAGCCGAACAAGAAGGCCGACCAGGGCGCCGCCCGCCGCAAGCCCGCCACCGGGAAGCCCGCGTCAGGCAGGTCCGCCGGCCGGACGTCCGCGAAGACCCCCCGCTCCGCGAAGCGGGGCAAGCCCCGCCGCCGGTCGTAGACCGAGTCGTCCCGCGAGACGCCAGGGCTCCGGGGATCACGCGGGACGACGCCTCTGTGACGGACGCGGCGTTCGAGGGCCCGCGACGGCTGCCGGGTGACCGGGCCGCGCGCTCGTCAAAGCGGCGGTCAGAGGGCGTGGCCTCCGTCGATCTTCCAGCTCGCGCCGTTGACGAACCAGGCCTCGGGACTGGCGAGGTAGGCCACCGCACTTGCGATGTCCGAGGGCTGGGCGTATTTCCCGACCGGGATCATCGCCGTCACGGTCTCCGCGTAGGGGCCGGACTCCGAGTTGGCGTCGGTGTTCGTCGGGCCGGGCTGGATGTTGTTCACGGTGATGCCCCGCGGCCCGAGTTCGAAGGCAGCCGCTCGCGTGAGGCCCTTCACCGCCGACTTGACCATGGCGAAGGGGACGAGCCCGGTCATCTGGATGCGGTCACCGGTGACGCTGCCGATGTTGATGATCCGTCCGCCTCGGCCGAGGTGGGGGATGGCCGCCTGGATGGCGGTGAAGACAGCGGTGACGTTGACCGCCAGCATCCAGTCGTAGTGCTCCTGCGCGAAGCCGTCCAGGGGCGCCACATGAGCGCCCCCGGCGTTGTTCACCAGGATGTCGAGACCTCCCAATGAGGCGACGGCGGTCTCCACGGACGCGCGGACCGCCGCCCGGTCGGCGCTGTCGGCCTGGAGGGCCAGGGCGCGGCCACCGGAAGCCTCCACCTCCGCGACGAGGGCCTCGGCCTTGTCCTGGGACTTGTGATAGGTGAAGGCCACCCGCGCGCCTTCGCTCGCCAGCCGGCGCACGATGCCGGCTCCGATCCCCCGCGAGGCCCCGGTGACCAGAGCGTTCTTGCCTGACAGTCGCCGCGCCATGCGTGCTCTCCTCTCGGCGGACCACACAGGAACCGCCTGGCATTTTTGTTGCTGCGTCAAACAATAACCGAGGGGTTGTCAGTCCCCGCGAAAGGCGCTGCTGTTGGTGGCGCACCTCACCCACGAGGTGCGCCGGCCCGCCGAGGGCCCCTGTCGGGACATGCTCACCGGTCCGGCGGTGTCGCGTCCTTCTTGATCTTCTGGCGCCACATGCCATCTCCGGACGGGGCCAAGGTCTGCCAGCCGGCAGGCTCCATGGGTCGACTGCATGTCTCCGTCGCAACCGCGGCGGCTGGAAACCGGCGGGCGATTTTGCATAAAAGTTCCGTGCACCGTATAGTCATGCCATCGACGAGGAGGGTCCATGGCATTCCGTGCAGCGGTGGCGGGAGCGAGCGGGTACGCGGGCGGGGAGATCCTGCGCCTGCTGCTGAACCACCCCGAGATCGAGATCGGCGCGCTCACCGGGAACAGCAACGCCGGGCAGCGCCTTGGCGGCCTTCAGCCGCATCTGCTGCCGCTGGCGGACCGCGTGCTGGAGGCGACGAGCGCGCAGGCGCTGTCCGGGCACGACGTCGTCTTCCTCGCCCTGCCGCACGGGCAGTCGGCCGCCGTCGCCGAGCAGCTCGGCGACATGGCGCTCGTCGTGGACTGCGGAGCCGACTTCCGCCTGTCGGACGCCGCGGACTGGGAGCGGTTCTACGGCTCCCCGCACGCCGGAACCTGGCCGTACGGCCTCCCGGAACTGCCGGGTGCCCGCGCCGCGCTGGAGGGGTCCAAGCGCATCGCGGTGCCCGGTTGCTACCCCACCGCGGTCACGCTGGCGCTCTTCCCCGCCTACGCGGCGGGCCTGGTCGAGCCCGAGGCCGTGGTCGTCGCCGCGTCCGGCACCTCCGGTGCCGGCAAGGCGGCCAAACCGCACCTGCTGGGCAGCGAGGTCATGGGCAACATGACCCCCTACGGGGTCGGCGGCACGCACCGGCACACCCCCGAGATGATCCAGAACCTCTCCGCCGTGGCCGGCGAGCGGGTGAGCGTGTCCTTCACCCCGACGCTGGCGCCGATGCCGCGCGGCATCCTCGCCACCTGCAGCGCGAGGGCCAGGCCCGGGACCACCGCCGAGGCCGTCCGGGGCGCCTACGAGAAAGCGCTGGCCGACGAGCCGTTCGCGCACCTGCTCCCGGAGGGCCAGTGGCCCGCCACCGCCGCCGTGTACGGCTCGAACGCCGCGTTGGTCCAGGTGGCGTACGACGAGGCCGCCGACCGGGTCGTGGCCGTCGGCGCCATCGACAACCTCACCAAGGGGACCGCCGGCGGCGCCGTGCAGAGCATGAACATCGCCCTCGGCCTCCCCGAGGGGCTCGGTCTGAGCACCGCGGGGGTCGCGCCATGACCCGCCGCCCCGCCGCCCGCGCCCGCCGCGCCGTCGCCGTACTGCTCACCCGGGCCGCGCCCTGTGACACGGGCGCGGACGCGGGCGGCACGGCCCCGGTGCCCGGGCCGCGCACCGACACCATGGCGACGACCGCGCCCCTGCGGTGCGTCGGCCCATACGCGGACAAGGAGACGACACAGTGAGCGTCACGGCAGCACAAGGATTCACGGCGGCGGGCATCGCCGCCGGGATCAAGGAGAACGGCAACCCGGACCTCGCCCTCGTGGTGAACAACGGCCCGCGGCTCGCCGCGGCCGGCGTCTTCACCTCCAACCGGGTCAAGGCCGCCCCCGTCCTGTGGTCCGAGCAGGTCCTCAAGGGCGGACAGGTCTCCGCTGTCGTCCTCAACTCCGGCGGCGCCAACGCGTGTACGGGCCCGCTCGGCTTCCAGGACACCCACGCCACCGCCGAGGCCGTCGCCGAGGCCCTCGGGCAGAGCGCGGGGGAGGTCGCCGTCTGCTCCACCGGGCTGATCGGCGTACGGCTGCCCATGGACAAGCTGCTGCCGGGCGTCGCCAAGGCGGCGGCCGAGCTCTCCCCGCACGGCGGTGAGAAGGCGGCCATCGCCATCAAGACCACCGACACCGTCCACAAGACCGCCGTGCACGAGGGCCCGGGCTGGACCCTCGGCGGCATGGCCAAGGGCGCGGGGATGCTCGCCCCTGGCCTGGCCACCATGCTGGTCGTCCTCACCACCGACGCCGACGTGGACTCCGCCGCCCTCGACACGGCACTGCGCGCCGCCACCCGCACCACCTTCGACCGGACCGACTCCGACGGCTGCATGTCGACCAACGACACGGTGCTGCTGCTCGCCTCCGGGGCCTCGGGCATCACGCCCGACGCGGAGGCCTTCGCCGCCGCCGTCGAGCAGGTCTGCGCCGACCTGGCCCGTCAGCTGATCCGCGACGCCGAGGGCGCCTCCAAGGACATCAAGATCGAGGTGATCAACGCCGCGACCGAGGACGACGCCGTCGAGGTGGGCCGCTCCATCGCCCGCAACAACCTCCTCAAGTGCGCCATCCACGGCGAGGACCCCAACTGGGGCCGGGTGCTGTCGGCGATCGGCACCACCTCCGCGGCCTTCGAACCCGACCGCCTCAATGTGGCGATCAACGGGGTGTGGGTCTGCAAGTCCGGTTCCGTCGGCGAGGACCGCGAGCTGGTCGACATGCGCTACCGCGAGGTCCGCATCACCGCCGACCTCGCCGCCGGCACCGAGTGCGCGACCATCTGGACCAACGACCTGACCGCCGAGTACGTCCACGAGAACAGCGCCTACAGCTCATGAGCACCCGCAAGCACACCGCCCTGCCGAAGGCGCAGATCTTGATCGAGGCCCTGCCGTGGCTGACCCGGCACCACGGCAGGACCGTCGTCGTCAAGTTCGGCGGCAACGCCATGGTGGACGAGGAACTGAAGGCGGCCTTCGCGCAGGACGTCGTCTTCCTGCGGCACGCCGGCCTCAAGCCGGTCGTGGTGCACGGCGGCGGCCCGCAGATCAGCGCGCAGCTCGACAAGCAGGGCCTGGTGAGCGAGTTCAAGGCCGGCCTGCGGGTCACCACCCCGGAGGCCATGGACGTCGTCCGCATGGTGCTCGCCGGGCAGGTGCAGCGTGAGCTGGTCAATCTGCTCAACCAGCACGGCCCGCTCGCCGTGGGCCTGACGGGTGAGGACGCCCACACCATCAGCGCCACCCGGCACCGCCCGGTGATCGACGGCGAGGCCGTCGACATCGGCCAGGTCGGGCAGATCACCGGGATCGACACCGGCGCCATCCAGGCGCTGCTGGACGACGGCCGCATCCCGGTCGTCTCCTCCATCGCCCGCAGCGCCGACCCCGCCGACGCGACAGGCGTCTACAACGTCAACGCCGACACCGCCGCCGCCGCTCTCGCGGCCGCGCTCGGCGCGGAGACGCTGATGGTCCTCACCGACGTCGAGGGACTCTACGAGGACTGGCCCCACAGTGACGAGGTGATCAGCCGGCTCACCGCCAGCGAGCTGGAGAAGCTGCTGCCCGAGCTGTCCAGCGGCATGGTGCCGAAGATGGAGGGGTGTCTGTACGCCGTGCGCAACGGGGTCCGGACCGCCCGGGTCATCGACGGGAGGGTCCAGCACTCGATCCTGCTGGAGATCTTCACTGACGAGGGAATCGGCACCATGGTGGTGCCTGACGGCGATGGCGCGGCGGGCGACGGGACCACATCGCGGAACGAAGGGGAACGGGCATGACCGGCACCGACGGCCAGGGGAACGAGGCGCTCACCAAGCGCTGGCAGGGCTCCCTGATGGACAACTACGGCACCCCGCGGCTGCCCCTGGTCCGCGGCGAGGGCGCGCGCTACTGGGACGCCGACGGCAACGAGTACCTGGACTTCCTCGGCGGCATCGCCGTCAACGCCCTCGGCACCGCCCACCCCGCGGTCGTCCAGGCCGTATCGGAGCAGATCGCCACCCTCGGCCACGTCTCCAACTTCTTCATCTCCGAGCCCACGGTCGCCCTCGCCGAGCGGCTGCTCGAGCTGTCGGGCCGCCCCGGGCGCGTGCTGTTCTGCAACTCCGGCGCCGAGGCCAACGAAGCCGCCTTCAAGATCGGCCGGCTGACGGGCCGCACCCATATGGTGGCGACCGACGGCGGCTTCCACGGCCGCACCATGGGCGCGCTCGCGCTCACCGGGCAGCCCAAGAAGCAGGAGTCCTTCCGCCCGCTGCCCGGGGACGTCACCCATGTGCCGTACGGTGACGCCGACGCCTTGCGCGCCGCCGTCACCGAGGAGACCGCGCTCGTCGTGATCGAGCCGATCCAGGGCGAGAACGGCGTCATCGTGCCGCCCGCCGGGTACCTCGCCGCCGCGCGGGAGATCACCCGCGCCACCGGCACCCTGCTCGTGATGGACGAGGTGCAGACGGGCATCGGCCGCACCGGCCACTGGTTCGAGCACCAGGCGCAGGGCGTCGAGCCGGACGTCGTGACCCTCGCCAAGGCGCTCGGCGGCGGACTGCCCATCGGCGCCACCCTCGCCTTCGGCCCCGCCGCGGACCTGATGACCCCCGGCCAGCACGGCACCACCTTCGGCGGCAACCCGGTGGCCTGTGCCGCGGCGCTCGCCGTCCTGGACACCATCGCCGGAGACGGCGTGCTGGAGAACGTCAAGCGCCAGGGAGAGAGGCTGCGCCAGGGCGTCGAGGCGCTGGGCCATCCTCTGGTCGATCATGTACGCGGTGCGGGGCTCCTGCTGGGTATCGTGCTCACCGAGCCGCTGTCCGCGCAGGTGCAGAAGGCGGCTCAGGACGCCGGACTCCTGGTGAACGCCGCCGTACCCGACACGGTGCGGCTCGCCCCGCCGCTGATCCTCGGTGACGCCGAGGTGGACGCGTTCCTGGGGGCGCTGCCAGGTGTCCTCGACGCCGCACACGCCGCAAGGGAACCGCGATCCGGAGAATGACACAGCGATGAGCGAGGCGCAGCAGCAGGCCGGCGGGGGAACCGCCGCCGTACCGCAGACCCGGATGGCACGCCACCGGCGGATCGTGGACATCCTGAACCGACAGCCGGTGCGGTCCCAGAGCCAGCTCGCCAAGCTGCTCTCCGACGACGGGCTGAGCGTCACCCAGGCGACGCTCTCCCGCGACCTCGACGAACTGGGCGCGGTGAAGATCCGCACCAACAACGGCGAGCTCATCTACGCCGTGCCCAGCGAGGGAGGTTTCCGCACCCCCATGGCGCCGCTCGGCGAGTCGGTGAAGGAGGAGCGGATGCGCCGCCTCGCCGGTGAGCTATTGATCTCCGCGGAGGCCTCGGCCAACCTCGTGGTCGTCCGCACGCCGCCCGGCGCCGCGCAGTTCTTCGCCTCCGCGATCGACCAGGCCGAGGTGTACGACATCCTCGGCACGATCGCGGGCGACGACACGGTCATGCTGATCAGCCGCGACCCGGCCGGCGGGCAGGCGGTCGCCGACCACCTGCTGCGCCTGGCCGCGGGCAGTTAGGCCTGTCGGCCCCCGGCTGCCGCAGGGAGCGCGCCGCCGCTTCTCCAGCTCGCTCGCGGTGAGCCGGCTGATCACCTCGTCACTGTGCAGCCAGTCCTCGCCCCCGAGATCGAGATCGGCGCGCTCACCGGGGACAGCAACGCCACGAGGCCGGCCGCGGGGCCGGTCAGACGACGGGGCTCAGGCCGCCGTCGAGGTTGATGCCCGCGCCGGTCACATAGGCGGCCCGGTCGGACAGCAGGAAGGCCACCAGGTCCGCGAACTCCTCGGCGCGGCCCACCCGGCCCAGGGGGATGCCCGAGTCGCGGCCCATCGTGGCGTAGAGCTCCTCGACGGCGATCCCGCGCTCGGCGGCCAGCCGGACCCACTGGCCGCTCTCCACCAGGCCCACGAGAACGGCGTTGACCCGGATGTTGTCGGGCCCGAGCTCCTTGGACAGCGCCTTGGTCAGCGCGAGGCCGGCCGCCCGGGAGACCGACGTGGGGATGCTCCCCGCGCCGGGGGCCTTGGCCGACACCGCCAGGGTGTTGACGACGGCGCCGCCGCCCGCCGCGCGCAGACGGGGCAGGGCCAGCCGGGTCAGCCGTACCGCGGCGTGCAGTTTCAGCTGCAGGTCCTCCTCCCACACCGCGTCGTCCTGGCTCTCGAGGAGCCCGGCCGCACTGCGGCCCGCGTTGTTGACCACGGCGTCGATCCGTCCCCATCGCTCGTCGGCGGCGGCGACGAAGCGCTCGAGGTCCTCCGGACGGGTCACGTCGGCGGGCAGGCCCAGTACGTCGGCGCCAAAGGCTCCGGCCTCCTTCACCACGTGCTCGATGCGCTCGGGGTTCCGTCCGCACAGCGCCACCCTGGCGCCCTCGGCGGCCAGCCGCCGGACCAGGGCGGCGCCGAGGCCGTCGGACCCTCCGGTGACCAGCACGACCTTGCCGTTCAGTTGCAGATCCATGCGACGCATTCTCGCCGGTGGGGACAGCCGACCGTCAAGCGCTCAACTTCGCGGGAGGCGCCCCGCCCTGGCGTCCACGGACGCGCGCCCGCCTCGCGTACCGTGCGGGCAACCGCAGGGAAGGCAGGGTGACGACATGGCGGAGCACGACGACATGGCGGAGCAGGGCGCGGCATTCGCCCGGGACGGCCGCCCGGTGTGCGGCGTCTGCCCCTCCCTGCGCCTGCCCGGCGGCGGGTTCGACGTCGTCGCGCGCCCCTCGAGGGACTGCCCCTTCGATCCGGTCACCGGCCACCGGTTCACCGCGGTCGGTGTGCCGGTGTGCGTCCATCCCGAGCGGGTCGGGCTCCCCGTCGCCCCGTACGCCAGCGGCGGGCAGCCGCTGCCGTGGGAGACCCCGCCGCCCGTGGGCGCCGACAGAGTCCCCGCCTGGGTGCGCGCCGTGCTCGAGGCCGCGCCCCCGGAGGCCTGCGACGAGGTGATCGGCCAGGCCGCCCGGATCCTGCGCGCAGCCGACCCCGGCATCGACGTCACCGCGGTGCTGCGCGCGGCCCTGCGCCCCGGGGGAGCGGGGGACTGACACCACGGGCGGCGTCGGGGCCCGGAGAACGGCCCTGCGGCCCTGCCGCGGGCGGCCGGATCGGATGCCGCGGCCCTCACGCGGCACCGCGAGAATCCGTCGACTTGTCGCTGACCTGCGATGACGGGCTTGGATTGACGAAGCATGCAGTGGAGTGCATACTTATACCCATCAGCGTATGCATCCTCACCGCCGCCATACGCATCCGACCTCGCGCACCAAAGGAGAGACCCGTGACCGAGCGCGTCGTACTCGCCTACTCGGGCGGACTGGACACCTCCGTCGCCATCGGCTGGATCGCCGAGGAGACCGGCGCCGAGGTCATCGCGGTGGCCGTGGACGTCGGCCAGGGCGGCGAGGACCTGGACGTCATCCGCAAGCGGGCGCTCGCCTGCGGCGCGGTGGAGGCCGAGGTCGCCGACGCCAAGGAGGAGTTCGCCGACGAGTACTGCCTGCCGGCGATCAAGGCCAACGCCCTCTACATGGACCGCTACCCGCTGGTCTCCGCGCTCTCCCGGCCGACCATCGTCAAGCACCTGGTGGCCGCCGCCAAGAAGCACGGCGCCTCGACCGTCGCCCACGGCTGCACCGGCAAGGGCAACGACCAGGTCCGCTTCGAGGCCGGCATCTCCTCCCTCGCCCCCGAGCTGACCTGCATCGCGCCGGTCCGCGACTACGCGATGACCCGGGACAAGGCGATCGCGTTCTGCGAGGAGAAGAACCTCCCCATCGCCACCACCAAGAAGTCCCCCTACTCGATCGACCAGAACGTCTTCGGCCGCGCCGTCGAGACCGGCTTCCTCGAGGACATCTGGAACGCCCCGATCGAGGACGTCTACGAGTACACCCAGAACCCGGCCGCGCCCCGCGAGGCCGACGAGGTGGTCATCACCTTCAAGCAGGGCGTCCCCGTCGCCCTCGACGGCAAGCCGGTCACCGTGCTGCAGGCCATCCAGCAGCTCAACGAGCGCGCCGGCGCCCAGGGCGTCGGCCGGATCGACATGGTCGAGGACCGCCTGGTCGGCATCAAGTCCCGCGAGGTGTACGAGGCCCCGGGCGCGATCGCCCTGATCACTGCCCACCAGGAGCTGGAGAACGTCACCGTCGAGCGCGAACTCGCCCGCTACAAGCGGCAGGTCGAGCAGCGCTGGGGCGAGCTGGTCTACGACGGCCTGTGGTTCTCCCCGCTCAAGCGGGCCCTGGACGGCTTCATCGAGGAGGCCAACCAGCACGTCACCGGCGACATCCGGATGACCCTGCACGGCGGCCGTGCCGTCGTCACCGGCCGCAAGTCCAGCGAGTCGCTGTACGACTTCAACCTGGCGACCTACGACACCGGCGACACGTTCGACCAGTCCCTCTCGAAGGGATTCATCGAGATCTTCGGCATGTCGTCGAAGATCGCGGCCAAGCGCGACCTGGCCTAGTCAGTAGCCTCGACCACGGCAGCCCGCCTCCCCGCCGCCGGCGGGGAGGCGGCCGCACATCCACCCCCGAGGGAAGCGAGCAGAGCAGTGAGCACCAACAGCGGCGACGTCCGGCTCTGGGGCGGCCGTTTTGCCGACGGTCCCGCGGAGGCGCTGGCCAAACTCTCCGCGTCCGTCCACTTCGACTGGCGGCTCGCGCCGTACGACATCGCGGGCTCCCGCGCCCACGCGCGGGTGCTGCACAAGGCGGGCCTGCTGAGCGACGTCGAGCTGACCCGTATGCTCGCGGGCCTCGACCAGCTGGAGTCCGACGTCGCCGACGGCTCCTTCACCGGCACCATCGCCGACGAGGACGTCCACACCGCCCTGGAGCGCGGCCTCCTGGAGCGGCTCGGCCCCGATCTCGGCGGCAAGCTGCGCGCCGGGCGGTCGCGCAACGACCAGGTCGCCACGCTCTTCCGGATGTACCTGCGCGACCACGCCCGGACCATCGGCGGCCTGATCGCCGAGCTGCAGCACGCCCTGGTCCGGCTCGCCGAGACGCACATCGACGTCGCCATGCCGGGCCGCACCCACCTGCAGCACGCCCAGCCGGTGCTCTTCGCCCACCATGTACTCGCCCACGTCCAGGCGTTGTCGCGGGACGCCGAGCGGCTGCGGCAGTGGGACGCGCGCACCGCCGTCTCGCCGTACGGCTCCGGCGCGCTGGCCGGGTCCTCGCTCGGGCTCGACCCGGAGGCCGTCGCCAAGGACCTCGGTTTTGAGCACGGCTCGGTGGCCAACTCCATCGACGGCACCGCCTCGCGCGACTTCGTCGCCGAGTTCGCCTTCATCACCGCCATGATCGGCATCGACCTCTCGCGGATCGCGGAGGAGGTCATCATCTGGGCCACGAAGGAGTTCTCCTTCGTCACCCTCCACGACGCCTTCTCCACCGGATCGTCGATCATGCCGCAGAAGAAGAACCCGGACATCGCCGAACTCGCCCGGGGCAAGTCCGGACGGCTCATCGGCAACCTGACGGGGCTGCTCGCCACGCTGAAGGCGCTGCCGCTGGCGTACAACCGCGACCTGCAGGAGGACAAGGAGCCGGTCTTCGACTCCTGCGACACCCTCGAGGTCCTCCTGCCCGCCTTCACGGGCATGATGGCCACGCTCACCGTGAACCGGGAGCGTATGCAGGAGCTCGCCCCGGCCGGCTTCTCGCTCGCCACCGACATCGCCGAGTGGCTGGTGAAGCAGGGAGTGCCCTTCCGCGTGGCCCACGAGGTCGCGGGGGAGTGCGTCAAGGTCTGCGAGGCCGAGGGGATCGAACTGGACCAGCTCACCGACGAGCAGTTCGCGAAGATCTCCCCCCACCTCACCCCCGAGGTGCGCGCGGTGCTGGACGTCCCGGGCGCGCTCGCCTCTCGCGACGGCCGCGGCGGCACCGCGCCGTCTGCGGTAATCGTCCAGCTGGCCGAGGTGAAGCGGGACCTCGCCGTGCAGCTGGCGTGGGCCCAGGCCAAGGGCTGATCCGCACAAGGCTGTCGCGCCCGCACAAGGCCCGGCCGGGTCTGTTCACCCGACCGGGCTCGTTCACTCGACCGGGTGTCATCTGGTCTCGTCTGAGACGTCGGCGTCTCATTCGATATACCGTTGTCTCATGAGGTTCGATCGTGAGCAGATCCTGCGGGACGCCGCCGACCTGCTGTCGCGGCGCGCCACCGCCTCCATGGACGAGATCGCCAAGGCCGCCGGCGTCAGCCGGGCCACCCTCCACCGGTACTACCCCGGCCGGGACACCCTCGTCCGGGCCCTCGGTCTGCTCGGCATCGAGCAGACCGAGCAGTGCCTGGACGCCGCGCGCATCGAGGAGGGCGACCCCGTCGAGGCCGTCCGCCGGCTCATCGCCGAGGCGGTTCCGGTCTCCGGCTTCCTCGCCTTCCTCTACGGCGAGAACCAGCTCTACGACATCGCCGAGATCAACGACGGCTGGGCGCGCGTCGACGCCCGGGTCGCCGCCCTCTTCCGGCGCGGCCAGGAAGCCGGCGCCTTCCGCTACGACCTGACGCCCGCCTGGCTCGTCGAGGCGCTCTACGCGCTCATCGCCGCCTCCGCCTGGTCCGTCCAGGACGGTCGCATGGCCCGCCTCGACCCCGCCCGCATGGTCACCGAGCTGCTGCTCGGCGGCATGCTGCGCGAACCTCGGAGCGCCGCATGAGCACCGCCGCGCCCGTGGCCGCCCGGCCGCACGCCGACCGCGGTCACCCCGCCCGCTGGCCGGCCCTGGGCATCCTCACGCTCGCCCTGCTGCTCATCGCCGTCGACGCCACCGTGCTCGGGCTCGCCGTGCCCTTCCTCAGCGCCGACCTGCGGCCCACCTCCACCCAGCTGCTGTGGATCGGCGACGTCTACTCCTTCGTCATCGCCGGACTGCTCGTCTCGATGGGCGGCCTCGGCGACCGCGTCGGCCGCAAGCGGCTGCTGCTGACGGGCACCGCCGCCTTCGGCGCGCTCTCCGTGCTCGCCGCGTATGCCACGAGCCCGGGCATGCTCATCACCGCGCGCGCCCTCATGGGCGTAGCGGGCGCCACCCTCATGCCGTCCACGCTCGCCCTCATCCGCACCCTCTTCCCCGACCCGCGCGAACGGAGCTTCGCCATCGGCGTCTGGGGCGCCGTCTCGACGGCGGGCGCGGCCCTCGGCCCGATCGCCGGCGGCATCCTCCTCGAGCACTTCTGGTGGGGCTCCGTCTTCCTCGTCAACGTGCCCGTGATGGCCGCGCTGCTCGCCGTCGGCGCCCGGCTGCTGCCCGAGTCCCGCGACCCTGCGCCCGGTCCGTGGGACCCGCCCAGCGTGCTGCTCTCGCTGATCGGAATGATCGGCGTCGTCTACGCCGTCAAGCAGCTCGCCGTCCACGGTCCCGGCCCCGGCGCCGCGGCCGTCGGCCTGCTCGGCGCCGCCTGCCTGTACGCCTTCGTCCGCAGGCAGCTCGTGCTGCCCAAACCGCTGCTGGACCTGCGGCTCTTCCGGCACAGGGGCTTCTCCGGCGCGGTGCTGGCGGACCTGCTCACCGTGCTCGGGCTCGCCGGAAGCGTCTTCTTCCTCTCCCAGTTCCTCCAGCTCGTCCAGGGCCGCTCCCCGCTCCAGGCGGGCCTGTGCGAACTCCCTGCGACCTTCGGCGGCGCCGCCACCGGCCTCGCCGCGGGCGCCGCCGCGCGCCGCTGGTCGGTCCGAGCAGCCGTCGCGGGCGGCCTCGGCGCCACCGGAATCGCCCTGCTCGCGCTGCTGGCCCTGAGCCCCGGCACGGGATACCTCTTCCTCGGCGCCGCCCTGCTGGTCGTCGGCGCCGGGGTCGGGCTGTCGTTCACCGTCACGGCCGACGTCATCCTCTCCAGCGTCCCGCCGCAGCAGGCCGGTGCCGCCTCCGGCGTCTCGGAGACCGCGTACGAACTCGGCGCCGCCCTCGGCATCGCACTCCTCGGCTCCGTCGTCACCGGCATCGCCGGCGGGCCCGCCTCAGCCGCCCCCGCCGCCTTCACCGACGGTCTGCGCGCCGCGTCCGGGGCCGGGGGCGCCGTCCTCCTGCTGGCCGCCACCGCCGCCTGGCATCTGCTGCGCGACCAGCGGCTCGCCGGGAACGGGGTCTCGTCGGCGGCTCGCTGACGGGCCGTCGGATCGCGCCGGGGGTTCGCGGTGTCCCGGCGTGCGGCGTCCCGGTTCCCGGCGTCTCATGCGGCGCCGGGCTCGTCGAGGGTGAAGACCGTCAGCCACTGCGCGCCGGCCGGCCGGTAGCCCAGGTCCATCAGCGCCGTGGTCACCGCCCGCATGTGCGCGGCGCCGTAGAGGACCCCGGCCGTGAACGGCTCGTGACGGCCGGCGCGGGCGTGATGCAGACGGGTCACGGCATCGATCAGCAGCCGGTCGCGTCGGTGCAGCACGAGGTCGTCGGTGCCCGCCCAGAACTCCGCGTCCTCCTCGTCGTCACCAGGCAGATCCTCCAACTGCAGGTGCCGGGCGAGGAAGCGCCGCGTGCCGAGCAGCCGCATGCCCGCGACGTAGGCGGGGACCAGCACGGCCAGCGTCGCCCGTTCCCTGAGCGGCACGCGCCGCCACCGCTCGTCGAACTCCGCCCCGGTCATGTCCGGGCACACCACCGGTACGCCCAGCGTGGCGAAGTCGATGTCCTGGACGACCAGTCCGAGGCGCTCGTGGCCGGCGAGGCTGTGGTACGAGCGGGTGAGGGCGCGAGCCGCCGTACTGCCCTCGACGCCCTCAACTATCACCAGGTCGCACGAGGCCCGCAGACGGGCCGTCACCTCCGCGTAGAACGACGGTTCCGCCAGATGGATCATCGGGTACAGCTCGAAGGTGAGCGCCGTCCCGCGGCAGCGGAAGCGTAGGAGCGCCGACCGTACTCCCGCCAGCTCCGTGACCTCTATGTACTGCACGCGTCCCCCCGCCCCCGGCGGATCCGTCGACGGTGAAGACGCTGCACGGGGGCCGAGGGGTTGCACGCCGAACGCCGCCCGGGGCGCAGGCGCGTTCGCGCGGGGCGGCCCCCGGCGCCAACTGCGGCCGCACTGCCGGGCTGTGCGGTCCGTATGCTGCCGTCACCGGCCATGGGGGAAGGAGCGCCGATGAGCACGGACGCGCAGTACGGTCAGGACACCGACACCGACACCGACGTGGGTGGCCGGTACGACGAGGCGCTCGCCGCCGTGACACGTGCCGGGGAGCTCGACCCCTGCGACACCTCCCGGACCGCGATCCGGCTGGCCGAGCGGGAGCCGGAACCGCACTTCGTGGCCGGTGTCGTGGAGCAGCGTCTGGGCACGCAGACCGTCGACGTCCGGCTGAAGCTGCTCCATCGGCGCCGGGCCCGCGGCTTCCTGACCCGGTGCCGCCGCCTCGACCCGGCGCACCAGGAGGCGGAGCGGGCGCTGCGGCTGCTGGAGGAGGACGTCCGGGCCGCCCGGGGGAGCCGGCTGAGCAGTGCGGTCCTGGTGCTGGTGGCGACCGCCGTCCTCGCCGCGGCGTGGGTGGACTTCCTGTGGAAGCACCATGTCACCGCAGTGATGCTCACGACGTTGACGCCGGTACTGGCCGGGCTCGTCGCCGTCGGGTTCCTGCTGCCGGTGCTGACCCGGCTCAAGCTGCCCGGCGGGATGGAGGCCGACCTGACCGCGAGCATCGGCCAGATCTCCCGCGGCCCACGCGGCGAGGTCGTGCCGGCCGCGGCGCGGACACCCGCGGGGAACGGACCGGTGGGCCGGACGCCGAGGCGGTGAAGGCGTGCGCGGCGCGGGCGGGGTGCGGGCGGGGCGGGGTGCGTAACGGGCGGCGCCTCAGGCCGCCGTCGCGTGCTCCGCGGACTTGGACGCCTTCGCCTTGGTGGCGTAGATGTCCACGTACTCCTGGCCGGACAGCCGCATCACATGGCTCATCACCTCGTCGGTGACGGCGCGCAGCACGTAGCGGTCGCGGTCCATCCCCTCGTAGCGGGAGAACTCCAGCGGCTTGCCGAAGCGGACGGTGAAGCGGTGCACCCGGGGGACTCCGGCGCCGCCGGGCTGGATGCGGTCGGTGCCGACCATCGCGAACGGGACGACCGGGGCACCGGTCATCAGGGCCAGCCGTGACACGCCTGTGCGGCCGCGGTAGAGGCGGCCGTCGGGGGAGCGGGTCCCCTCGGGGTAGATGCCGAAGACCTGGCCTTCGTCCAGGACACGACGGCCCGTCATGAGCGCCGCCACGCCGCCGTGGCCCCCGTCGCGGTCCACGGGGATCATGCCGACGGAGGTGAAGAAGGCCGCCATCAGCCGGCCCTTGATCCCGGGGGTGGTGACGTACTCGTCCTTGCCGATGAAGAAGACCTGACGCTTCACGACCAGCGACAGGAACATCGAGTCGATGAAGGTGACGTGGTTGCCGGCGAGGATCACGGGGCCGTCGCCCGGGATGTGCTCCGCGCCCTCGACCCGGGGGCGGAACAGTACGCGCATCAGTACTCCGAGCAGTGCCTTGAGGATGATGCGGAACAACGGGTCCTCCGGTCGCGGTCGGCGGGAGTCCGGCCGGACTCCCGCGGAAGGTGGCTCCACCAGTGTGCGCCTTCCCGGTGACGACGATACTTCCGCCACGTCGCGACACGCACACCGGGTTCACACGACCGGAACGCATTGTTGACGTGCGTTTCCGTCGTGTTCCGCCGTTCGCCGCCCCACGGTGGCGCGGGCGCGCCTACGATGCGCCCGTCGCTTGACAGGTACCGGACGAATGTTCGGCCGACGTGAGGGAGCGCGCATGACGCACGAGCAGCACAGCGACCACGAGCGGGGCAGGGGACCCGGGCGCCGGGCACTGATCGGAGCGGCGGCGCTCGGGGCGGGCGTCACCGTGCTCGGCGGCGCGGGCCCCGCCGCGGCCGGCGAGCACGGCCCCGGCTCCGGACACGTCCCCGTCCACCCCCTGCCCGTCCCGACCGTCGTCGGCCACCGCGGCGCGAGCGGCTACCGCCCCGAGCACACCCTGGGCTCCTACCAGCTCGCCCTGGACCTGGGCGCCGACGTCATCGAGCAGGACGTCGTCCCCACCAGGGACGGGCACCTCGTCTGCCGGCACGAGCCGGAGATCGGCGGTACCACGGACGTCGCCGACCACCCCGAGTTCGCCTCCCGCAGGACTACCAAGACCATCGACGGGGTCGCCACCACCGGCTGGTTCACCGAGGACTTCACCCTCGCCGAGCTCAAGACCCTGCGCGCGGTGGAGCGCCTGCCAGCACAACGCCAGCACAACACCGTCTACAACGGCCACTGGGAGGTGCCCACCTTCGAGGAGGTGCTGCGCTGGGCGGACGAGCAGGGCCGCCGGCGTGGCAAGGCGGTGTGGCTGCACGTCGAGACCAAGCACCCCACCTACTTCCGCGGCATCGGCCTCGGCCTGGAGGAGCGGCTTGCCGTACTGCTGCGCCGTTTCGGTCGCGACAAGCGCGACTCCCCGCTGTTCCTCCAGTCCTTCGAGCCCGGCAGCCTCCAGCGGCTCGGCGCGCTCGGCCTTCGCAACCCCAAGGTCTTCCTGCTGGACGCGGCCGGAACCCGCCCGTACGACCTCGCCGTCGCCGGGGACCCGCGCACCGTCGCCGACCTGGTCACCCCGGCCGGCCTGAGGTGGATCGCCGGTTTCGCGCAGGGCATCGGCCCCACCCTGAACCTGATCATTCCGCGTGACGCGGACGGCAGGCTCGGCGAGCCCACCAGCCTCGTGCGCGACGCCCACAAGGCCGGGCTGATACTGCACCCCTTCACGATGCGCAACGAGAACAGCTTCCTGCCCGCCGACTTCCGGGTCGGCACGGACCCCAACGCCTACGGCGACGCCTTCGGCGCCTTCAGGGTCTACTTCGAGCAGGGCGTCGACGGCATCTTCTCGGACAACTGCGACACCGCGCTGCTGGCCCGCGCGGAGTTCCTCGGCCGGAAGTGATCGTCAACGCCAGGTGATCCCTCCCGCGCACGGGTGGTTCCCCCGCCAGAGGGCAACCGTCCGGCGCGGCAGGGGTGTCCCGGCGGGCATGACCCCGTGCGAACCCCATGAAGAGCCGACCGCGGAAGCGACCGTGCGACCGACCGCGGAACCGACCGCACACCTGCCCGCGCGACTTACCGCGATCCGACCGCTGCTGGCCGCCGAGGCCGCGGCCGAGTCCGTCCCCGCCTGCGTCGAGGCGGCCGACCTCGAGCAGTCCGTGTGGCTGCGCCTGCTGGAGCTCGGCGAGCCGCCCGCCGACCCCGCCCGCTGGCTGCGCCGGGCGGTGCGGGCCGAGGTGCGCCTCGCTGTGCGCCGGGCCCGGCGGGAGACCCCGTACGGTCCCGGCCCCCACCTTCCCACCGAGGTCGTGCCGAGCACCGAGGCGCAGGTGCTCGCCGCCGAGCAGCGGCGCGCCCTGCTGGCGGCAGCGCGCCGGCTGCCCGGGCGCTGCCCGCAACTGGTGTCCGCCCTGATCTCCCGGTCCGACCCCACCTACCGGGAGATCTCACGGGAGTTGGGAATCTCACAGGGCAGCCTCGGCCCGATGCGCTCCCGCTGCCTCAGCTGCCTGCGTACGATCCTCGCAACCGGGGTTGCATCGCCCGTACGACGGGGTAATGCACCGTAGAACAGTCGGCGTACGGACGCTTGTGCACGGCCGCGCCGCCTTCCGGGGACTATTCAGGGCAACGTTCCGCGCCGCACCCTCACCCCCCGCGGCCCGGGCGAACATGAAGGAGAGGCCAGCGCACATGGGCATGAGCGTGACCATCTCTGCGGCTACCGGCGACGACGCCGAGAAGATCCTCAAACTGCAGTACCTCTGCTACCAGGACGAAGCCGCTTTGTACGGGGACTACGGCATAGAACCGCTGACCCAGACCCTCGAGGCGCTGCGCGCCGAACTCGAGGGCGGGATCGTGCTGGTGGCCCGGCTGGGCGAGGAGGTGGTGGGTTCGGTCCGCGGCTGCGTGGACGAGGACGGCACCGCGCGGATCGCCAAGCTGATCGTCCACCCGCGCATGCAGCGGCACGGACTCGGCGGCCGGCTGCTGCGGGCCATCGAGGAGCGGCTGGCAGCGGAGAGCGAGGCCAAGCGGTACCGGCTCTTCACCGGGCACCGCAGCGAGTTCAACCTGCGGCTGTACCGCAAACTCGGCTACGCGCAGATCGGCAACGTCGAACCGGTCACCGGCCGGCTGAGCCTGGTGCACATGGAGAAGCCGGCCGTCCGGCCCGAGACCTACGCCGCGAGCGCCTGAGGTAGCGTCAGGAGACCGGGTCCTGCTGGGGCCGCGCCTGGCGGCGCAGCCACAGCAGGCCGGTCACCGGCACGACGACGGGCAGGAACAGATAGCCCATGCCGTAGTCCGACCACACGGTCTGGTCCGGGAACGCGTCCGGGTCCAGCAGGGTCAGCGTGCCCACCGTCAGCACGCCGACCAGCTCGAGGGTGCAGCTGACCAGCGCCACCTTGCGCGCGCCCTCACCGCCCCGCCACAGGGCCACCGTGATCACCGCGTAGACGATGCCCGCGAGCAGGGAGAGCAGATAGGCCAGCGGCGCCTCGTGGTACTGCATGCTGATCTGCACGATCGCGCGGGAGAGCGCGGCGACGGTGAAGACGCCGTACAGCGACAGGAGCAGCCGGCCCGGTCCACGGCCGATGCCGCGGCCTGCGGCGTCCGGAACGGCGGAGTCCTTGCCCGCGGCACCCGCGGCGGCGTCCTTCGTGGTCTCAGGCACTGACGCCTCCCCAGATGTCGTAGAGCCGCACTTCCAGCACGGCCAGGACCACCCCGCCCGCGGCCACGATCGCCGAGCCCCAGCGGGTGCGCTCGGTCAACGACATGAAGCCCGCCGCGGGGACGGTGCAGGCCGCGCCGAGCAGATACGCCACAAAGATCGTCGTGCCGTCCAGCGGCTTCTCGCCGCCTGCGAGCTTGACCACACCGATCACCAGCTGGACCAGCGCCAGCACCGCCACCAGAGCCATGCCGATGAAGTGCCAGTCCTTGGTCGGCTGGTCGCGGAAGGCCGCCAGGCCGCACCAGGCGGCCAGGAGCAGCGCCGTGGCCGAGACCGCGATCGTGAGGGCGTCGAGCATGGCGCGACTCTATTACGGCCGGGAACGGCCCGGTTCCCGCCCCCTGGGCTGTCCATATAGCGGACAAGTAGTCCGGATTTTGGTACGCCTCAGGGGCGTCTGCTTTACTGGTGCCCATGACCACGACGAACCGCCGCTGCCGCGCGACCGAGGCTATGACGCCCGGTGTTCGTCGCATGTGTCGAATGTGTGCACGCTGAGGGCCCACGCCATCTGAGTCTCGCGCCCCGAAGCGAGACCCGCCCCTCCTGCGACACGGACCGCACACCTCCCCCGCACAGGGAACCCCAGCAGACTCTCCGCCCCTGCCTTCCGGCGCACCGCGCCCGGCGGCCCGGCACCCCCTGCTGAACCCCCTCCACGCCCACGCGGGGCGCAGCCATGCCATGTCGCGGTCCATACACCCCGTGTGCGGCCTTTGTCCGCCGCGCACTCGACAGTGACGGAAAACCAGTGATCACCACAACGGGCCTGACCAAGGTCTACCGTTCCCGTGACCGGGAGACGGTGGCCCTCGACGGCGTCGACCTGCACGTCCGCGAGGGCGAGGTGTACGGCGTCGTCGGGCGCAGCGGCGCGGGCAAGAGCACGCTCATCCGCTGCGTCAACCTGCTGGAACGACCCACCTCGGGCACCGTCGAGGTGGGCGGTCGCGACCTGACCGCGCTCGCCGGCCGCTCCGACCGTGCGGGGTCCGCCCTGCGGACCGCCCGCACCGGCATCGGCATGGTCTTCCAGCACTTCAACCTGCTGTCCTCGCGCACCGTCCGGGACAACGTCGAACTGCCCCTGGAGATCCTCGGGGTCTCCGGCCGGGAGCGCCGCCACAAGGCCCTCGAACTGCTCGACCTGGTGGGCCTGGCCGACAAGGCCCGCGCCTACCCGGCGCAGCTGTCCGGCGGCCAGAAGCAGCGCGTGGGCATCGCCCGCGCCCTGGCCGGCGACCCCAAGGTGCTGCTCTCCGACGAGGCCACCTCGGCGCTCGACCCCGAGACCACCCGCTCGATCCTGCAGCTGCTGCGCGACCTCAACCGGCAGCTCGGCCTGACCATCCTGCTCATCACGCACGAGATGGACGTGGTCAAGGCCATCTGCGACTCCGCCGCGCTGATGAAGGCAGGCCGCATCGTGGAATCTGGCAAGGTCACCGATCTGCTCGCCACACCCGGCTCCGAACTGGCCCACGAACTCTTCCCGGTCGGCGGGGAACCGTCCGGCGAGGGCCGCACCGTGGTCGACCTCACCTTCCACGGCGAGGCCGCCACCGAGCCCGTCATCTCCCAGCTCTCCCGCACCTACAACATCGACATCTCCGTGCTCGGCGCCGCCCTGGAGACCGTCGCCGGCCGCCAGGTCGGCCGGATGCGGATCGAGCTGCCCGGCGCCTTCGAGGACAACGTCGTGCCGATCGGCTTCCTCCGCGAGAAGGGCCTGCAGGTCGACATCGCCCCGGTCGCCGGTGACGCGCTGGTGAAGGAGGGCGCGAAGTGAGCTGGTCGCAGATGCAGCCGCTGCTGTCGCAGGCGTGTGGGGAGACCCTGATCATGGTCGGCTGGTCCACCCTGATCGCGGTGGCCGGGGGACTGCCGCTCGGCGTCCTGCTCGTGCTGACCGACCGCGGCGGACTGCTGCGCAACGCCGCGGTCAACAAAGCCGTCGGGGTGGTCGTGAACCTCGGCCGCTCGCTGCCCTTCCTCATCCTGATGATCTCCGTGCTGCCCTTCACCCGCTGGGTGATCGGCACCACCATCGGCGCCGAGGCCATGGTCGTCCCGCTCTCCATGGGCGCCATCCCGTTCCTCGCGCGCCTGGCGGAGACTGCCGTCCGTGAGGTGGACGGCGGACTCGTGGAGGCCGTCCAGGCCATGGGCGGCAGCACCTGGACCGTCGTCCGCAAGGCCCTGCTGCCCGAGGCGCTGCCCTCCCTGATCGCCGGCCTCACCACCACCGTGATCGCGCTCATCGGCTACTCCGCCATGGCCGGCACCATCGGCGGCGGCGGCCTCGGTGACCTCGCCATCCGCTACGGCTACCAGCGGTTCGAGACCTCGCTGATGCTCGTCACGATCGGCGTGCTGGTCGTCATCGTGACGCTCGTCCAGCTCACCGGCGACCTCGCCGCCCGCGCCGCCTCGCACCGTGGCCGCACCTCCACCGCGCCCCGGATGCGCCTGCTGCGCCCGGCCGCGACCCCCGAAGCCTCCTGACACCGCAAGCAACACCCCTGAAGAAAGGCACTTTTCGTGCGTACCCCTGCAAAGATCACGACCGCTGTCCTCGCCGCCGCCGGCCTCACCCTCGGCCTCGCCGCCTGCGGCGCGGACTCGGGCGACACGAAGGACAGCGCGAGCGACCCGCTCGTCGTCGCCGCGAGCCCTGTCCCGCACGCGGAGATCCTGGACTACGTCAAGGAGCACCTGGCGGCGAAGGCCGGGCTCAAGCTCGAGGTCAAGGAGTTCAGCGACTACGTGACGCCGAACACCGCGACCGAGGACGGCTCCGTCGACGCGAACTACTTCCAGAACCAGCCCTACCTGGACGACTTCAACAAGAAGAAGGGCACCCACATCGTGCCCGTCGTCACCGTGCACCTGGAGCCGCTGGGCCTGTACTCCGACAAGCTGAAGTCCGTCGAAGGGATCAAGAGCGGCGCCACGATAGCCGTCGCCAATGACGCGGTGAACGAGGCCCGCGGCCTGAAACTGCTTGCGTCGGGCGGCCTGATCACCCTCAAGGAGGGCGTCGGCAACGAGGCCACCCCCGCCGACATCACCGGCAACCCCAAGAACCTGAAGATCAAGGAGCTGGAGGCCGCCCAGCTGCCGCGCGCCCTGCAGGATGTCGACGCCGCCGTCATCAACGGCAACTACGCGATCTCCGCGGGCCTCAAGCCCGCCCAGGACGCCCTGGTGCTGGAGTCCGCCGAGAACAACCCCTACGGCAACTTCCTCGCCGTCAAGGAGGGCCACGACAAGGACCCGCGGGTGCTGAAGCTCAAGAAGCTGCTCACCTCGCCCGAGGTGAAGAAGTTCATCGAGGACACATACGCAGGCTCCGTCATCCCCTCCTTCTGACCCACCCCGCGGCGGGGGACGGGCCGCGCGCTCACCGCGCGTCGTCCCCCGCCGACCCCGGCCAGTCCAGCCGCAGCCGCTCCGCCCGCGGCAGCCGGGCCACCACCAGGTCGTAGGAGTCCTCGACCAGTTCGCGCACCATGGCGTCGGGCAGCGAGCCGTCCAGCGTCACCGTGTTCCAGTGCCGCTTGTTCAGGTGCCATCCCGGCACGATCGCCGCGTGCTCGCCCCGCAGCCGCACCGCTAGCTCCGGCTCGCACTTCAGGCTCACCTTCAGCGGCGCGCCCTCCAGCGCGCTGATGGCGGAGATCTTCCCGCCGACCTTGAAGACGGTGACCTCCACGTCGCGCGGGAACGGCCTGTCCTCCACGGCGCCGTTGAAACCGAGGCACAGCTCCCTGAGCCGATCTGCGTCCATCCGCCCATCCAACAGCCTCCGCGGCCGGGCGTGTGACCTCAGCCGCGCCGTACCCAGTACACGTCCGTGGTGTACGGCATCTCCACGGCGTCCCTGCCGCGCGTGGCGTCGTGCCCGGCCAGCACCGCCTCCACCTCGGACCGCACCCGCTCCTGCTCGGCGGGGTCCATCACCGCGATGTGACTCGAGGAGGTCATCCGTTCCACGACGTCCGAGACCGTCGTCGAGTGCGGGTTGGGCCAGTGCCGCTCGTGCACCCGCGACCAGCCCGCGCGGTCGGTGAAGGCCTTGCGCCAGCCGCCGTCCAGCGGGCTCGGCAGATCGCGCGGCGCCAGGCGGAAGACGATGTCCTGGTAGTCCCGCACCCACGGCACGGAGGTGTCGTAGGTGTTCCACACCAGCGCCAGCGAACCGCCCGGCCGCAGCAGGCGCTCGACCTCCGCCAGGGCCTCCTCCTCCCGGAACCAGTGCCAGGACTGCGCCGCCACCACCGCGTCCGCGCACCCGTCCGGCAGGCCCGTGGCCTCGGCCGTCCCCGCCGTCACCCGCACCCCCGGAAGCAACTGCGCGAGCCGCTCCCGCATCTCCGCCACCGGCTCGACGGCGATCACCTCCGCGCCCGTCAGGGCCAGCAGCCGGGTGAACTTGCCGGTGCCGGCGCCCAGGTCGACCACCGTACGGCCCGCCTCGAGGGGCAGCGCGTCCGCCAACTCGGCCAGGGCCGCCATGGGGTACGAGGGCCGCGACCGCTCGTACACACCCGCGGCCCGCTGATATCCGACTCCTGCTGCGTGGTGCACCGTCACGCGGGCAGACGGTAGCAGGACCCTATGGCCACAGGAGGAGCGGACCTGCGGAAAAGCCGGAGAACAGCGCACCAACTGCTCCCGTCGCCGGAAGGGTTGCACGTACCCTGGGGACGACGGCCGCGCAGCCCCTGGCGGCGGACCCGGTCCCGCGGGTGAACCGGTGGATGCTGCATGCTGTGCACTTCACCCATGCCCTGGCTACGGAGCGTCGAATGACCAGCTTCCCGGAGATCTCCATCAGTACGGAGCGGCTGGTGCTGCGCCTGTTCGAGGAGTCCGACATCCCCGCCCTGGCGGAGATGATGAACGACGAGGCCGTGGTCGCGTGGACCTCCGTGCCGCATCCGTACACGGCGGCGGACGCCCGCGCGTTCATCACCGAGCTCGCCCCCTCCGAGCGGGCGGCGGGGCACGGCATCGTGCTCGCCGTCACCGAGTTCCTCACCCAGCGCCTGGTCGGCATCGTCCACCTGCAGCGCACCGACTGGCGCCTGCGCAGCAGCGAGGTCGGGTACACCATCGCCCCCTGGGCGCGCGGCGAGGGCTACGCCGCGGAGGCCGTCCACGCCGTCGCCCAGTGGCTCTTCGACGACCAGAAGTTCGAGCGCCTGGAACTGCGCACCGCGGCGGACAACGCGGCCTCCCAGCAGGTCGCGCAGAAGATCGGCTGCATCAGCGAGGGCGTGCTGCGCAGCGCGGGCCTGGTCCGCACCCGGCCGCACGGGGAGCCCGGCGGCCGCTGGGAGCACGTCCGCACGGACCTGATCGTGTGGAGCCTGCTCCCGGAGGACCTCGACGGCCTCGCCGAGGAGTCCGCCGACGGCTCCGACTACGCGGCCTACGCCGACTGGCGGTGAGCACCCGGCGGCGCGGCAACCCGGCCGGGGTACTGTGCACACCCCGGGAACACCGCACCCCCGGGGAACCACACCGCGACGCGCCTTGGAGGCAGGACGACGATGGCAGACCGTGTCACCGTGATCGGGTGGGACGGATCACCACCGGGCGAGGCAGCGCGTTCCGCGCTGTCGGCCGCCACCCTGGTGGCCGGGACCCGGCACCATCTGGCACTGCCCTTCGTGCCGCAGGAAGCCGAGCGGATCGTGCTGGGCAGCATCGAGTTGGCCGCCCGCCGCATCGCGCGGCACCGCGGCACCGCGGTCGTCCTCGCCGACGGCGACCCCGGCTTCTTCGGTGTCGTCCGCGCCCTGCGTGCCCCCGAGTACGGGCTGGAGGTCGAGGTCGTCCCCGGCGTCTCCTCGGTCGCCCAGGCCTTCGCCCGGGCGGGCATGCCCTGGGACGACGCCCGTGTGGTCGTCGCGCACACCCGCACCCTGCGGCGGGCCGTCAACGTCTGCCGCGCCCACCCGAAGGTCGCCGTGCTGACCGCGCCCGGGGCCGGACCGACAGAACTCGCCCTGCTGCTCGGCGACGAGCACCGCACCTTCGTGATCTGCGAGGCGCTCGGCACCGAGCACGAACAGGTCACCGTGCTCACCTCCGACAAGGTGGCCGACCACACCTGGCGGGACCCCAACGTCGTCCTCGTCGTCGGCGCCGCCCCGGCCGCCGCCCCCGTGCCCGCCCCCGCGCAGTCCGGCTGGCTGGCCGGCGGGGACCCCGCCGCGGCCGACCGGGTACGGGGCTGGGCCCTGCCCACCGAGCGGTACACGCCCGAGGACGGCCCGGCGCAACTGCGTGCCCTGCAACTGGCCCGGCTCGGGCCGCGGGCGGGCGACCTGCTGTGGGACATCGGCGCCGGCGGCGGCGCCGTCGCCGTGGAGGCGGCGCGGTTCGGCGCGGCCGTCATCGCGGTGGAGGCCGACGCCGCGGCGTGCGACCGGATCGAGGGAACCGCACGGGACTTCGGGGTGCGGGTGCGGGTCGTCCGGGGCCGTGCGCCGCACGTGCTGGAAGACCTTCCGGAACCGGACATCGTGCGCATCGGAGGCGGCGGACCGGAGGTCGTCGCGGCCTGCGCCGCGCGCCGGCCGGAGCGAATCGCCGCGAGCGCCGCGAACCGGGACGAGGCAGAAGCCGTCAGCCGCGCCCTCGACGAGGGCGGATACACGGTGGAGCGTGCGTTGTTGCAGGCAGTCGAGCTGAATGACGAGTGGCGCGAGCGGGAGCGGGCCGTGGTGTTCGCGCTCCTCGGACACCGCAGGTGAGCCGGTGGGTTGCGCCCGTATTGGCACCGGTTTGAGGTGAACCCCCCTGCGCACGCGCGGGCACACGCGCGGTAGGCTGACGGACCGCTGCGCCGTCGTCGCGCATTGACGTCGCGTGAGGGCTGATCAGGATTGGTCAGGCCCGGTCGATCGCAGTCGTCGTGCCGGTTGCCGCCCGCGCTCGTTCTCTGAGTGGGCAGTGTGCTCGGCGCAGCGATGGAAGGAGCGAAACCGATGGGCGAGGGGCACGCATGACTGACACCGGCCAGGTCCCGGGTGAGGGACTGCCGGAGAACGCAGGCGAAGAAGCGGTTCTGCAGCCGCACGCCGACCTGCCCGGCAGCGGCGCGCAGCAGCAGTCCGTCCCTTTGTGGGACGTCGATCCGCTCACCGCGCCGGTTCCTCCCGGGTACCACTACCTCGACCAGCCGTCCGGCCCCGCGCCGGTCGAGGAGGACGAGGAGATCCTGCTGATGCCCGGTCTGCAGGGGTCCTGGGCCGATCCGCAGCCCGTGCCCCCGCAGCCCGTTCCGGCGCCCGCCGTTCCGCCGCAGCCCGTTCCGGCGCCCGCTCCCGTGACGCCGCCCGCGCCGTTCCCCGCGCAGGCAACCGCCCCCGCCCTGCCGGTCGAGCACTTCCCGCACGGCGTCCCCGGCGCACCCGAGGGCATCGAGCGCGGCGCCCACGAGAGCGGCGGCCGTGACTCGGTCTCCCTCGACTACTCCGCGGTCCGCACCGACACTCCGGTCGCCCCGGGGATGCCGGTCCCGGAGCAGCCCGCGCCCGCCGAGGACGCGGTGCAGGGTCAGGAGCCCGAGCCCGAGCCGCGACCCCATGTGCCGGCCCAGGCCCAGGTGCAGGAGGCCGCCCAGAGCGCCCCCGTACCGCCGCGGCGGCCGCTCCACATGGGCCCCCCGATCCCGGACCCCTCCAACGGCGGCGGCATCGTGCGCTCCCTGGCCGACCGCGGTCCGGCCACCCCGGCGCCCGCCCCGGCGCCCATGCGGCAGTCAGGGCCGCCCACCACGGGACCGGAGTACCTGGACGTCCTCCGCGACGAGGCCCCGGCCGGGGCTGCGACGCCGGCGCCCGAGGCCGTCGTGGCCGCTCCTGAGCCGGCGGCCGCGTCCGAGCCCGGGAACGAGCCGGTGGCCGTGCCCGTGCCGTCGCTGGAGACCCCGGACGAGCCGCTGCCGTTCGGCATGGAGCCGGCTGCCGGGGTGCCCGTGGCGCCGGTCGTCCAGGAGACGCCGGAGTTCGTGGTGGTGCCGGAGCCGGCCGCGGTGCCGGAGCCGGCCGCGGTGGAGGGACCGGCGGCCGCCGAGGCCGTGGCGGAGCCCGCGCCGGTCGTGGAGCCGAAGCCCGCGCCCGAGTCCGCGGCGCCCGTCGCCGAGCCCGTGTCCGCCCCCGCCGCGGCCGCGCCGGAGGAGACCCCGGTCGCCGCCGTCGAGACGCAGCCGGAAGCCGAGACGCACCCGGCGCCCGAGGCGCCCGCGGAGCCCGAGGCATCCGCGGAGCCCGAGGCATCCGCGGAGCCCGAAGCGCCCGCGGAGCCCGAAGCGCCCGCGGAGCCCGAAGCGCCCGCGGCGTCCGAGAATTCCGAGGTGCCCGTGGACCCGGAGGCATCCGTGGACCCGGAGGCGCCGTCGGCTAAGGACGAGGCGGAGCAGCAACTGCCGCCGGCGCCCGCCGCCGAGGGGTACGACCCGGCCGTGCGGGACGCGGTGCACCGCGTCATCCGCGAGCGCCGGGACATCCGCAACGGCTTCCGCAAGGACCCGATCCCGCACGAGGTGCTGATCCGCGTGCTGGAGGCGGCGCACACCGCGCCGAGCGTCGGCCACTCGCAGCCGTGGGACTTCGTCGTCATCCGCTCCGCCAAGACCCGCGAGCGCATGCACGAACTCGCCATGCGGCAGCGCGAGGCGTACGCCAAGTCGCTGCCCAAGGGCCGCGCCAAGCAGTTCCGCGAGCTGAAGATCGAGGCGATCCTCGACACCCCGGTCAACATCGTCGTCACCGCCGACCCCACCCGCGGCGGCCGCCACACGCTGGGCCGCTACACCCAGCCGCAGATGGCCCCGTACTCGTCGGCGCTCGCCGTGGAGAACCTCTGGCTCGCCGCACGCGCCGAAGGCCTCGGCGTCGGCTGGGTCAGCTTCTTCGACGAGCGCGAGATGGTCCGCGAACTCGGGCTGCCCGAGCACCTCGAGGTCGTCGCGTACCTCTGCGTCGGCTACGTCGACGAGTTCCCCGAGGACCCCGAACTGGTGCAGTCCGGCTGGTCCAAGCGGCGCCCCCTGTCCTGGGTCGTCCACGAGGAGGAGTACGGCAACCGGGCGCTGCCCGGCGAGGAGCCGCACAACCTCCTGGAGGAGACCCTGCGCGGCATCCGTCCGCTGGACGCCAAGGCACTCGGCGAGGCCTGGGAGCGGCAGAAGCGGATGACCAAGCCGGCCGGCGCGCTCGGCATGCTGGAGATCATCTCGGCGCAGCTCAGCGGGCTGTCCCGGCAGTGCCCGCCGCCGATCCCGGAGCCCGCGGCCGTCGCGATCTTCGCCGGGGACCACGGGGTGCACGCCCAGGGCGTCACCGCCTGGCCCCAGGAGGTCACCGGCCAGATGGTCGCCAACTTCCTCGGCGGCGGGGCGGTGTGCAACGCCTTCGCCAACCAGGTGGGCGCCGAGGTGTGCGTGGTGGACGTCGGCGTGGCCTCCGAGCTGCCCAGCACTCCGGGTCTGCTGCCCCGCAAGGTCCGTCCGGGCACCGCCGACATGACCGCCGGGCCCGCCATGTCGCGCGAGGAGGCCCTGCGCGCGATCGAGGTCGGCATCGAGACCGCACGCGACCTCGTGGCCGCGGGCAACAAGGCGCTGCTGACAGGGGAGATGGGGGTCGCCAACACCACTGTCTCGGCGGCCCTGATCTCCGTCTACACCGGCGTCGACCCGGCGGAGGTCACCGGGCGCGGCACCGGCATCAACGACGAGATGCACGCCCGCAAGATCGACGTCGTGCGGCGCGCCCTGGAACTCCACCAGCCCGACCCGTCCGACCCGATCGAGGTCCTCGCGGCGATCGGCGGCCTCGAGCACGCGGCCATGGTGGGCCTGCTGCTCGGCGCGGCCTCTCTGCGGACGCCGGTGATCCTCGACGGCGTCAGCGCGGGCGCGGCCGCGCTGGTGGCCCGCGCCATCGCCCCCGAGGTCCTCGCGGCCTGCATCGCCGGCCACCGCAGCGCGGAGCCCGGCCACCGCGCGGCGCTGACCAAGCTGGGGCTGCGGCCGCTGGTCGAACTCGACCTGCGGCTGGGCGAGGGCACCGGCGCGCTGCTGGCGCTGCCGCTGGTGCAGAGCGCCGCGCGGGCGATGCGCGAGGTGGCGACCTTCGACTCCGCGGGGGTCACGGAGAAGTCCTGACGCGGGCGGTCCTCGAGGTGGGGCGGGGTGACGCCCCGCACCCGGCGGCCCACCGCGGGCGCGCCGCAGGTGTGATCTTGGGCGCTGCGGCGCGGTCGCCCCGCACCGTAGGGTTGGGGCGGGGCAGGGTCGCCCCCGCAACCCCGTCACGCCGCGAGGCACACCCGAGGAGCCGCATCGCCATGACCGCCGCCGAGGACCGCAACGACCCGCCCGCCTACCCCGTCGGACTGCGCCTCGCGGGCCGGCGCGTAGTGGTCGTCGGCGGCGGCCAGGTCGCGCAGCGCCGGTTGCCGCCGCTGGTGGCGGCCGGGGCCGACGTCGTCCTCGTCTCCCCGTCCGCGACGCCGTCGGTCGACGCGATGGCCGCCGCGGGCGAGATCCGCTGGGAGCGCCGTCGCTACCGGCCCGGCGACCTCGACGGCGCCTGGTACGCGCTGATCGCCACCACCGACCCCGAGGCGAACGCAGCGGCCTCCGCGGAGGCGGAGGATCGCCGGGTGTGGTGCGTGCGCAGCGACGACGCCGACGCGGCGACCGCGTGGACCCCGGCGACCGGCCGTACCGAGGGTGTGACGGTCGCCGTCCTGACCGGCCGGGACCCTCGGCGTTCGGCGGCCGTGCGGGACGCGATCGTGGAGGGCCTGCGCGACGGCTCCCTCGCGGCGCCGCAGCACCGGGGCAGGACTGCGGGCGTGGCCCTGGTCGGCGGCGGGCCGGGCGACCCGGACCTGATCACCGTGCGCGGGCGCCGGCTCCTCGCGGAGGCGGACGTCGTCATCGCCGACCGCCTCGGCCCGCGCGACCTGCTCGACGAACTGCCCCCGCACGTCGAGGTGATCGACGCGGCGAAGATCCCCTACGGCCGGGCGATGGCGCAGGAGGCGATCAACGCGGCGCTGATCGAGCACGCGAAGGCCGGCAAGGCGGTCGTGCGGCTCAAGGGCGGGGACCCCTACGTCTTCGGACGCGGCATGGAGGAGGCGCAGGCGCTGGCGGAGGCGGGTATCGCGTGCACCGTCGTGCCGGGCATCTCCAGTTCCATCAGCGTCCCGGCCGCCGCCGGCATCCCGGTCACGCACCGGGGAGTGGCCCACGAGTTCACCGTCGTCAGCGGCCATGTGGCTCCGGACGACCCGCGGTCGCTGGTGGACTGGGCGGCGCTCGCCCGGCTGCGCGGCACCTTGGTGCTGCTGATGGCCGTGGAGCGGATCGGCCCGATCGCGACGGCGCTCGTGGAGCACGGCCGGGGCGGCGACACCCCCGTCGCGGTGATCCAGGAGGGTACGACCGCGGCGCAGCGCCGCGTCGACGCGACCCTCGCGACCGTGGGGGAGCGGGTGGTGGCGGAGGGAATCCGGCCGCCCGCGGTGATCGTCGTCGGCGAGGTCGTCGCCGTGGGCGACCGCGCGGCCGACGGGGAGCAGTGACAAAGGTGCCGGCGGCACCGCACTTCGGACAAGGCAGTATCACCTGTGGCTGAGCTCATCACCATCGAGGATCCCGACGACCCGCGCCTTCGGGACTACACCTCCCTCACCGACGTCGAACTGCGCCGGCGCCGCGAGCCCGCGGAAGGGCTGTTCATCGCGGAGGGCGAGAAGGTCATCCGGCGCGCCGGCCAGGCCGGTTACCGGATGCGCTCCATGCTGCTGTCGGCCAAGTGGGCCGACGTCATGCGGGACGTCATCGACGAGGCCGAGGCGCCCGTCTACGTGGTCGGCCCGCAACTCGCCGAGCGGGTCACCGGCTACCACGTGCACCGCGGCGCCCTCGCCTCGATGCAGCGCAAGCCGCTGCCCGACGCCGGGGACCTGTTGGGCGGGGCGCGGCGGATCGTCGTCATGGAGTCGGTCAACGACCACACCAACATCGGCGCCATCTTCCGCAGCGCCGCCGCCCTCGGCATGGACGCCGTCCTGCTCTCCCGGGACTGCGCCGACCCTCTGTACCGCAGGTCGGTCAAGGTCTCCATGGGCGCCGTCTTCTCCGTCCCCTACGCCCGGCTGGCCGCCTGGCCCCGCGACCTGGAGACAGTGCGTGAGGCGGGCTTCCGGCTGCTCGCGCTGACCCCTCACGAGCAGGCCACCGACATCGACGCGGCCGCCCCGCACCGGCTGGAGCGCGTGGCGCTGATGCTCGGCGCCGAGGGCGACGGCCTGTCGAAGCGGGCGCTGGCCGCGGCCGACGAGTGGGTCCGCATCCCCATGGCGCACGGGGTGGACTCCCTGAACGTGGGGGCGGCCGCCGCCGTCGCGTTCTACGCGGTGGCGTCCGGTCGCCCCCGGGACTGACTCAGCCCGCCGCGGCCGGCAGGTCCACCAGCGCGGCGAGGGCCGCCCGATGGCGACCGGGCGTGCCCAGGGCGATCTCGTCGGCCTTGGCCCGCTTCAGGCGCAGGTGGGCGGGGTGTTCCCAGGTCATGCCGATGCCTCCGTGCAGTTGGACGCACTCCTCGGCGGCCCGCACGGCGACCGGCGCGCAGTACGCCTGCGCCACGGCCACCGCGACCGGGGCGTCCGCTCTGTCGCCCGCGAGAGCGTCGGCGGCGTTGCGCGCGGCGGCTCGGGCCTGGACGACCTCCAGCCACAGGTCCGCGAGCCGGTGCCCCAGGGCCTGGAAGGAACCCACGGGGCGGCCGAACTGGCGGCGTTCCTTCAGGTAGGCCACCGTCTCGTCCAGGCACCACTGGGCCAGGCCCACCTGCTCCGACGCCAGCAGCCCCGCCCCCGTCAGCAGGGCCCGTTCCACGGCCGCCGCGGCAGTCCCCGGTCCGGCGAGCCGGCGGGCCGCCGCCCCGTCGAAGGAGACGTCCGCGATCGGCCGGGTCAGATCGAGCGGCACCGGAGCGGAGCGGGCCGTCCCGGGCGCGTCCGTACGGATCTCGTACAGCCCGGGCCCGTCCGGACCGGTCGCCGGCACGACCAGCACGTCCGCGGCGGTCGCGTCGGCGACGCTGGTCACACGCCCGACGAGGACGCCGTCCGCGTCGGCCCGCACCCCCCGGAAGACGTCCGCCCCCGGCGCCGAGGACAGGGGCACGGCGAGGGCGGCGGTCTGCTCGCCCTCAGCGAGCCGTGCCACGAGGGCCTCGGACGCAGCGCCGCCGGCCACCGGCAGGGCGGCCGTGGCCAGCACGGTGCTGCCCAGGAAGGGCACGGGCGCCACGAACGTCCCCAGCTCCTCCAGCACGACCGCGGCCTCCCGCGCGGAGCCGCCCTGGCCGCCGAGCTTCTCCGGCACCAGCAGCCCGGCGACCCCCACCTCCCGGGCCAGCGTCCGCCACAGTGCGGTGTCGTACGGCGCGGCGCCCTCGCAGCGCGCCAGGACCTCCGCCGGGTCGCACCGGTCGAGGAGGAGCGCGCGCACAGCGGCACGCAGGTCGTCCTCGACGTCGGAGTAGAGCAGGTCGGCGCTCATCGCGGCAGGTCCTTCCAGGGGACGTCCTTGTCCGTACGGGGTTCGGCGGGCAGGCCGAGGACACGCTCGGAGATGATGTTGCGGAGGATCTCGGAGGTGCCGCCCTCGATCGAGTTGCCCTTGGCCCGCAGATAGCGGTAGCCGGCGTCGCGGCCGTAGAAGTCGACGCTCTCCGGACGGGTCATCGTCCAGTCGCCGTAGCGCAGTCCGTCCTCGCCGAGCAGTTCCACCTCCAGGCCGCTGACGCGCTGGTTCAGCGAGGCGAACGCCAGCTTCATGCCCGAGCCCTCGGGGCCGGGCGCGCCCACCGCGAGCTGCTGGCGCAGCCGTTCTCCGGTGAGCCGGGTGACCTCGGCGTCCACCCACAGCCGAAGCAGCCGGTCGTGCAGATCGGGGGTGCGCAGCTCGGGCCGCTCCCGCCAGGTCGCGGCGACGGTGCCGATCATCCCGCCCTCGCGGGGGAGCGCGCTGCCGCCGATGGCCACCCGTTCGTTCACCAGCGTCGTCCGCGCCACGCTCCAGCCGTCGCCGACCTCGCCGAGGCGATGGGCGTCGGGGATCCGCACGTCCGTCAGGAAGACCTCGTTGAACTCGGCCTCACCCGTGATCTGCCGCAGCGGCCGCACCTCCACGCCCGGGGCCGTCATGTCGCACACGAAGTAGGTGATGCCTTGATGCTTCGGGACGTCCGGGTCGGTGCGCGCGATGAGGATCGCCCAGCGCGCGCTGTGGGCGTTGGACGTCCACACCTTCTGGCCCGTCACCAGCCAGTCGTCCCCGTCCCGCACGGCCCTGGTACGCAGGCCGGCGAGGTCCGAGCCCGCTCCGGGCTCGCTGAACAGCTGGCACCAGACCTCCTCCCCGGTCCACAGGGGGCGCAGAAAGCGGGCCTTCTGCTCCTCGGTGCCGTACCGGAGCACGGTGGGGGCGGCCATCCCGAGGCCGATGCCGATCCGGCGCGGTTCGTTGTGCGGCGCCCCGGCGGCCGCGAGTTCGGCGTCCACGACTCCCTGCAGCGGGCGCGGTGCGCCCAGGCCGCCGAGGCCCTCCGGGTAGTGCACCCACGCCAGACCGGCGTCGAAGCGGGCCCGCAGGAAGTCCAGGCGGTCCGTCGCCGCCGGATGGTGGGAGGCCAGCAGCGCGCGCACGCGCTCGCGCAGCTCCTCCGGTGTGACCGTGATGCGCATGCGTCCCTCCGCGTGTGCGTAGCGCTAAGCAAGCGCTTAGAAATTAACCCGCGGAGTGGCCTCCCGTCACCCCCTGGTGGGTTGTCGAAGGCGTCAGCCGGCGTGTGCTTCCATGGCCCTGACGCCTTCCTGACGGCTGTGTGACAGCGGACACAGGAACTCGGCCGGGGCGGCGGAGGGTAATGAATGTGACGCAAAGAGAACCATCAGAGCCGTCGCGTGGGCGCATCCGAGCAGGAGACCGCGCCGCGTTCGCCGATCTGTACGAACGGAACGCGCGAGCGGTCTACAGTCACGCGCTGCGGTTGACCGGTAGCTGGCCGGAGGCCGAGGATGTCATGTCCGAGACGTTCCTCGCCGCCTGGCGCGCGCGGGAGACCGTGGATCCCGAGGGCGGCTCCCTCACCCCGTGGCTGCTGGGCATCGCCACGTACAAGGCTCACAACGCCAACCGCGGACTGCGGCGGAAGCTCGCCTTCCTGGCACGCAGCCCGGAGCCCCGCCCCGTCGAGGACTTCGCGGAGGAGACGGCCGGCCGGATCGACGACGCCCGCCGCCTGGCGGCCGTGTACGACACGCTGCGCCGGCTGCGCCGCCAGGACAGGGAGGTGATCGCCCTGTGCGTGGCGGCCGGGTTGGATTACCGGGAAGCCGCCGAGGCCCTGGACATCCCGGTCGGCACCGTGCGCTCGAGGCTCTCGCGCGCCCGGAACCGACTGGCCAGGCTGAGTGCCGCACCAGCGCCGGGCGCGAGGGTGGAACCGGACGGCGCCCGCGGAGGGATAGAGAGCGAGGCCGCGTTCGCGGCGCTCTTTCTGCAGGAGGAAACCCCATGAACGCCGATGATCCGCACGGCCCCGGCTCCCCCCGGAGCGCCGCGGAAGAACTGCTGGCGGCCTCGGCCGCCTGGGACCTCTCGCCGAACCGCCACCTCCACCACAAGGAAGTTCTGATGCAACAGATCGACCGGGACGCCATCTCCGACGCCCGGACGCCGATGGCACGGCTCAGCCGTCGGCTCCGTCCGGCGATGGTCCTGCCCGTGGCAGCCGTACTGACCGGCGTGCTGGTCGTCACCGGGTCCGGCGGTGACCACACCTCGGCCCCGCGCCGGTCCTCCGTCGCCGGGCCGGCGAAGGGCAATGGCGCGGCCGTCACCCTCGACCGGATCGCCGCCGCCGCCATGACGCGGGACGTGACGCCGGTGGAGGACGGCCAGTTCGTGTACGTCGCGTTCCTGAGCCGCGAGAACAAGGGCGCCTTGAACAGCCCGGTCCGGCTCGGTGCGCCGGGCAGGCACGAGGTGTGGACCGCCCAGGGCTCCGGCCCCACCACCAGGACCGGCTGGATCCGCGACACGGGCAAGGACGCGGTCATGCCCGGCGAACTGGTCCCCATCGTCAGCACCTCGCCCGTGGGCCCGGGCCTGGACCACGCCACATACAAGTGGCTGGCCTCGCTGCCCACGGACCCCGAGGCCCTGCGCACCCTGCTCTACGCCCAGACCGAGCCCTGGGGCGACCTGTCCAAGGACGAGACCGTCTTCCGGAACATCGGTGAGCTGCTGCGCTCGACGATCATGCCGCCCGCTACCGCCTCCGCGCTGTACAAGGTCGTCGAGAAGATCCCCGGAGTCACCATGGTGCCCGACGCCGCCGATGCGGCAGGACGCCGCGGCATCGGCATCACGCGCGAGGACCCCGGGTCCGCCACGCGCGACGAATGGATCTTCCACAGGAAGACCTTCGCCTACCTCGGCTCGCGGTCCTACATGACCGCGGCCAAGGGCACCGGCGGAACCGATACGTTGTACGGCATCGACGCCGTCATGGCGAGCGGTGTCGTCGACAGCCCTGGCGAGGTGTCCGCCGACACCGCGGGTTGACTTGCCGCCACCGCAAGGACTCCCCGCTCCCTGGAGCGGGGAGTCCTTGCGGCGCGTCGGCCGGGAGCCGGCGGTCGGTCCGCCCGGCCGGCCGGCGCTCCGGTGACGACTCGGCCGGTGACGACCTGGGGCGCACTCGCGTGACGCGGGCCGCCGGAAGCCTCACCCGCGGCCTCGCCCACCGCCCCCAGCGCCACATCGACGAGCACGTCGACCCTTCAGTCCACGACAAAGGCGGCGACCGAGGTCACGCTCGTGGGCAGGGGTGCGCACCGCGCCGTGGTGTGGACGACGTCGGTGGAGGCGTGGGTGTTCGTGCCGGCCGGGGCGCTTACGGCGTGTGGGGTGCCGTCACGCCCGGCAGCAGGCCGAGCCCCCGGCTCGGCCCCTGGCAGCCCTGGGCGGCCGCGATGCCGAGCGCGACGAGGAGGGTCACGGTGACGAAGACGATGAGCCGCTGCCGCAGCAGCCTGCGGTCGGCGCCCAGCGGTCGGCGGCCGGCGGGTGTGCGCGGCACCGGCGTGCGCCCGGACGGGGTCCGGGCCGGGGTGCGCGGTGTGGCGGGCGTACGGGGGGAGACCGGGGTGCGCGGCGGCACGGGTGTGCCCGGCGCCGTCCGCCGCTCTGTCTGCTGCTCCGCGTACGCCTGCGCCCGCGGGCCCGTGGGCCGCTCCGGGCGCGGAGCGGACGCCTTGGGCACGATGTCCCGCCACCCCGGTGCGGCGCCGAGGCCGCGTGCCTCGCGGGCCGCGATCTCGGTGAGCCGCTCGGAGAGCTGGACCGTGCTCGGCCGCTGCTCCGGGTCCTTGGCCAGGCACGCCTGGACCAGCGGGGCCAACGAGTCCGGCACACCGGTGAGGTCCGGCTCCTCGTGCACGACCCGGTAGAGCATGACCTCCGAACTGCCCTGTCCGAAGGGCGAGTCGCCCGTCGCCGCGTAGGCCAGCGTCGCGCCGAAGGCAAAGACGTCGGTGGCCGGGGTCACCGCCGCTCCGCGCACCTGCTCCGGCGCGAGGAAGCCGGGGGAGCCGACGGCCGTTCCCACGTGGGTGAGGGTGCTCGCGCCGGTCGACCAGGCGATGCCGAAGTCGATGATCCGGGGCCCCTTGGGCGACAGCAGGATGTTGGAGGGCTTCAGGTCGCGGTGGACGACCCCGGCCTCGTGGACGGCGACCAGCCCCTCCGCCAGAGCGGCGCCGATGGACGCGGTCTCGGCTGCGGAGAGCGTGCCGTCCCGGACGACCTTGTCGTGCAGCGAGGGCCCGGGAACGTACTGCGTGGCGAACCACGGCCGGTCCGCCTCCAAGTCGGCGGCGACCAGCCGCGCCGTGCAGCCGCCGCGGATGCGTCTCGCCGCCGACACCTCGCGGGCGAAGCGCGAGCGAAACTCCTGGTCCTCGGCGAGTTCGGGGCGGATCACCTTCAGCGCGACCCGCTGGCCGCGCTTGTCGGCACCCAGGTAGACGACGCCCATGCCGCCCGCGCCGAGCCGCCGGTGCAGGCGGAACGAGCCGACGACACGCGGGTCCTCGCGCCGGAGCCGCATCATCGCCATGTCGTCCATCCCCGCTGCCTGCCTGGCCAGTCTGACCCCGACAGCTTACGGACTGACCGCCCGTCGCGGCGCGAGGCCGCGCCCGCGCGAAGCAGCCGATTGTCAGTGCCGGATGGGATCCTGGTAAGCGTGGGGAAGGTTCCGGCCGCTGACGGGGCCGGAAATTCGTCATGCCGTCAACAGTCCATCGGGCAAGGGGGATTGACGCCATGAAGGGTGATCGAGTCGAGATAGTCGTCGACGCCGGCGACACGACGAGGACGTATGAAGTGGTCGCCACCAGGGCCGGCCGCAGGGTCGAGACGGCGGTCCGCCGAGGGGTGGTGGAAGTGAGCGAAGTCACCCGGTCCGGCTCCGTGGTGCGCACCGCGCGCTTCATGGCCACCCGGGTCCTGGCCCTGGTCGAACAGCCTGTGCCCGCGGGCGACGGCGAGGACGAAGAGCGGGCCTGACGGCCGGAGTCCGTGCCCGCCCGGGAGATCCCCTCGGGGATCTCCCGGGCGGGGCGGCCGGGTTCCTCCACCCAGGGGAGTACACGGCGGGTTCGGGAGTCATCCTCGGGGAGGCCAGGGAAGCGGTACGAAGGCATGACGACCGCTGCCCGCGCCGCGCCTAGGCTTGTGGTCAAGCGGCGGGTGGAGCACTCGTCCCCCGAGGTCGATCACCCGCCGCGTCGACCACTGTGCTTGATCACGGACCACGACCCGGGAGGGGGCCATGGCGAACACGGCGAGCCGTACGGTGCGGCCGGCACGCGGCAGCAGGATGGCCGCCTTCGGCATACGCCCTTCGGGCACCCGGCATCCGCTGGTGGCGGTGGCGATGGTGCTGCCGCTCGCGGTGCTGCTCGCGGTGGCCTTCGGAGGCTGGGACGCGGTGGTCACACAGGCGTCGTCCGTAGCCGGTCTGATGGGGCGCTGACAGAGGCCCCGCGGTCCCGGAAGAGCGGTCCGGGTCCGCAGGAACGGTGAACCAACCCCGTGGGGACGGGGGTCCACGGACGGCATGAGTGCCCGGGTACCTTTGGCGGTACCCGGGCATCACACCGTGGCGCCGACGTGGCGCCCGCGGGCAGGCGGCGGGTGCCGCACAGGGGGCCGGTACACGGGCAGTGGGGGAGTGAGTGAGCAGCAGCGGAGCACCGCTGGCGCACGCCCTGGGGGCGGTCGCGGCAGCGGCTTCACGTGTGCCCGGCCAGGCACGGCCCGCCGTGCTCGCCGACCGCCCCGACGCCACCGTCGTCCGCGGGGGCCGTCTCGTCGCCAAGGCGCACGCCCCGGGGACCGACCCCGCCGAACTCGCCCTGCGGCTGCGTGTGGCCGTCCATCCGCTGCTCGACGGCATCCTGCTGCCCCCGGCGCCGCTGCCCGACCACGGCGGAGCGCTGAGCACGGTGCTCCTCGGCCGCACCGTGAGCCTGTGGCCCGTCGGCCGGCCCGTCGACCGCGACGATCCGGACTCCGCGCCCTGGGCGGAGGCCGGTGCTCTCCTGGCCCGGCTGCACACCGTGCCGCCGTCCCGGCTGCCCGGCCCGCCGCCGCGGATGCGCGGCCCGGCCAGGGCGGCCGGCGCGGTCGCCAGGATGCTCGCCGCCGGCCCCGGCGACCCGGCGGTGCTCGCCGCCTGGCACGGCCTGCCGCCCTGGGCGCGCGGCGAGGCGCCGCAGCCGCGGCAGTCGCTGTGCCACGGCGACCTGCACATGGGCCAACTGGTGCGCCACCCGGCGCCCGACGGCCCCTGGCGCCTCATCGACGTCGACGACCTCGGGCTCGGTGAGCCCACCTGGGATCTGGCTCGGCCGGCGATGTGGTTCGCCGCCGGGCTGCTCGACCCCGTCGACTGGGGTCGCTTCCTCGGCGCGTACCGCGCCGGTGGCGGCCCCGCCGTCCCCGCGGACGGCGACCCGTGGCCGCATCTGGACGCGGCGGCGCGGGCGTTGGCGGTCCAGACCGCGGCGACAGCCGTCGCCAAGGCCGCGCAGGAGGGCCGTGCGCTCGACGGGACGGAACAGTCCGTCCTCGAGACGTGCCGCCGAATCGCGGAAGTAGAGTGCAGTTCCACGCCGGGGGACGACGCCCCCCGGCCGGCGCGAGCGAGGAGATGAGCCGACGATGCTCTGTCCCAAGTGTCATGGCCCCATGCAGACGTTCACCCGCAGCGGTGTCCAGATCGAGCAGTGCGGCAACTGCCGGGGGATCTTCCTGGACTACGGGGAGCTCGAGGCGCTGACCCGCATGGAGTCGCAGTACGCCCAGCCCGCCCCGCCGCCCGCCTACCCGCAGGCGTACCCGCAGCAGCACGCCGCTCCGGCCTGGGGAGCCCCGCATGGCGGGCACCACGGCCACCGCAAGCCGCAGAGCTGGGCGCACATGCTCTTCTCGTCGTGACACGACCGAGGGCCGGAGCGAACGCTCCGGCCCTCGGTTCTGGTGGACGATACTGGGATTGAACCAGTGACCTCTTCCGTGTCAGGGAAGCGCTCTCCCGCTGAGCTAATCGTCCTCGGTACTGCTACGGGTGGTGCAGCGTGCGCGATACTGGGATTGAACCAGTGACCTCTTCCGTGTCAGGGAAGCGCTCTCCCGCTGAGCTAATCGCGCTCGGGTCCCCATGACGACGTGCCGGGGAAGGGCCCTCCCGGGCCCAGTGGACGATACTGGGATTGAACCAGTGACCTCTTCCGTGTCAGGGAAGCGCTCTCCCGCTGAGCTAATCGTCCTCAGAGGTGGAGACGGGATTTGAACCCGTGTAGACGGCTTTGCAGGCCGTTGCCTCGCCTCTCGGCCACTCCACCACGCAGGGGCGGTGACCCCCACTTCGAGCGGACGACGAGATTCGAACTCGCGACCCTCACCTTGGCAAGGTGATGCTCTACCAACTGAGCCACGTCCGCAGTGCCTCCCCCGGAGTTCGCGTCCGGGCGGGACCTCCGCCGGGGCGCTTCCGCGTCCCGGCGACGAGTTGAACTCTAGCGGATTACGGCTCAGCGACCAAAACGCGTTTCCGCAGCGTGCCGGGTCGGTGACCAGCACATCTCGCCCGTCGCCACCGACCTAGACTCGCACTCGCCCCTCCGGACCGACCTGGGAAGCCCCGTGCCCGACCTCGAGCCCCTCGCCAGATTCGGCGGCCTCGTCGCCTCCGACCTGCGGGATGTCACCACCGACCCCGCTGCCCTGGACTCCTCCGGCTTCTGGGCGGTGGTCGCCGGCTTCGACGGCGGCACGGTCTGCGCGCGCTTCGGGAACGTACGGCCGGCGCCGGCCGAGCCGGCCCCGCGCCGTCCGTGGAAGGGACCGGCCCGCGGCGACTGGACGTCCTCACTGGACCGCGTCGGCTACACCGCGGGAGTGCGTCGCGTCCGCGAGTACATCGCGGCCGGCGAGGTCTACCAGGCCAACCTGTGCCGGGTGCTCACCGCTGTGCTGCCCGACCCGGAGGCCGACATCGACGCCCTCGCCGCCGTCCTCGCCCGTGGCAACCCCGCCCCGTACGCGGGAATGGTCCGGCTGCCTGCCCACGGCACAGAGGTGGCCAGCGCCTCCCCCGAACTGTTCCTGAGCCGCCGCGGTGCGGTGGTCGAGTCCGGGCCGATCAAGGGCACCGGCCGCACCGAGGCGGACCTGCTGCCCAAGGACCACGCCGAGAACGTCATGATCGTCGACCTGGTACGCAACGACCTCGGGCAGGTCTGCGCCACCGGCACGGTCACGGTCCCCGACCTCTGCGTCGTGGAGAAGCACCCCGGACTCGTCCACCTCGTCTCCACCGTGCGCGGCGAACTGCGCGAGGGCGCCGGCTGGGCCGCGCTCCTGGACGCCGCGTTCCCGCCGGGCTCCGTCACCGGAGCGCCCAAGTCCAGCGCCCTGCGCATCATCGCCGAACTGGAGACGGCCCAGCGCGGCCCGTACTGCGGCGGCATCGGTTGGGTCGACGCCGACCGCGGCACCGGCGAGCTCGCGGTGGGCATCCGCACCTTCTGGATCGACCGCACCGCGCCCGGCGGCCCCGTACTGCGGTTCGGCACCGGCGCCGGGATCACCTGGGGCTCCGATCCGGAGCGGGAGTGGGACGAGACGGAACTGAAGGCCTCCCGGCTGCTGGCGGTAGCGTCGGGTACGTACGACTCGAACGAAGGCGAACGGAACCATGGGGCGAAGTGACACCGTGAGCACGAACACCGCGGGCGCGATCTGGGTCAACGGCGCGCTATGCGAGACCGACGAGGCATCCGTGTCCGTCCTGGACCACGGCCTGACCGTGGGGGACGGCGTCTTCGAGACGCTCAAGGCCGCCGGCGGCACCGCCTTCGCGCTGGACCGCCACCTGCGCCGCCTGGCCCGCTCCGCGCGCGGCCTCGGACTGCCCGAGCCCGACCTGGACGAGGTGCGCCACGCATGCGAGGCCGTCCTCGCCGCCAACCCGGTGCCCCACGGCAGGCTCCGCGTCACCTACACCGGCGGCACCTCCCCGCTCGGCTCCGAGCGCGGCACCACCGGCCCCACCCTGGTGGTCGCCCTCGGCTCCGCGAGCGTCCGCCCCGACACGACGGCCGTCGTCACCGTTCCCTGGACCCGCAACGAGAAGGGCGCCCTCGCGGGACTGAAGACCACCTCGTACGGGGAGAACGTCGTGGCCCTGGCCCGCGCCCACGAGCACGGCGCCTCCGAGGCGCTTTTCGCCAACACGCGGGGACGTCTCTGCGAGGGCACCGGCTCCAACGTCTTCGTCGTCCTCGGGGGCAAGCTGCTCACCCCGCCGCTTGACTCCGGCTGCCTCGCCGGGATCACCCGGGAGCTGGTGATCGAGTGGGCGGGCGCCGAGGAGGCCGATCTCCCGTTCGAGGTGCTCGGGGAGGCGGAGGAGGTCTTCGTGACCTCCTCGCTCCGCGACGTCCAGGGCGTCCACCGGGTCGACGACCGCGAGCTGCCCACGGGGACCCGTCCCGGCCCGGTGACGGCCAAGGCGATGCGGGTCTTCGCGGAGCGCTCAGCGGCACACCCCAACCCCTGAGCCGGGGCGTCGCGCCTCCGTACCCCGCGACCCACGCAGAGCGGCGACTTGGTAGAACTCGACACCATGACGACCACCCTGCGCCCGGCCGAGCCCGAGCAGCGCCGACCCGACGGAGTGCGCGCCCGCCGCTTCCACGTCTGTGTCAACGGACGAGTGGTGGGCGAGACCACCGTGTCCACCGACCCTCGGTTCGGGCCGGAGGTGGGCGGCATCGTCGCGCTGCGGATCGACCAGGCCGAGCAGCGCCGCGGCCGCGGTACGGTCGCGGCCCTCGCCGCCGAGGAGGTGCTGCGGGGCTGGGGCTGCCGTCGCGTCGAGGTCTCGGTGCGGGCGGAGGACTCGGCGGCGCTCCGCCTCATGGACGCGCTGGGGTACGTCGTCCGCAACCGGTCCATGTCCAAGACGCTGCCCGACGTGCCGCCGGCCCTGCCGCCGGACAGTGCCGTGCGGCCGATGACGGAGGCGGAGTACCCGGTGTGGGCGGCCCAGGCGCGGGACGAGTACGCGCTGTCCCACATCCGGCGCGGCGTGCCCGAGGCGCAGGCCCGCGCCAAGGCCGAGGCGGACTTCAGCGCCCTCCTCCCCGAGGGGCCGGCGACGCCGGGCGCGGTGCTGAGGGTGCTGGAGGCCGGCGGGGCGACGGCGGAGGAACGGGAGGCCGTGGGGAACCTGTGGCTGGGGCGCAGGGACGAGTCCACCGGGTACGTCTACAACGTCCGCGTCGCCGAGGCGCACCGCGGGCGGGGCCATGGGCGCACGCTCATGCTCGCGGCGGAGCGGGAGTGCCTGGCGGCGGGATTCGAGCGGCTGGGGCTGAACGTCTTCGCCGGGAACGAGCCGGCGGAAAGGCTCTACGCGGCCCTCGGGTACGAGGTGACACAGGTGCACGCGGCGAAGCCGCTGGTCTGAGTCCCTGGTCGGCCAGGGGGACGTTGTGTGTGGGGCGGCGTCCACACGGAGCGTACGGAGGCTGCCCACGTACCGGTGGCCGGCTGTCCCGCCGTCTCGCGTCCTGGGGGCGCGAGGATGCCGGCTGCGGAGGGGGAGGGTGTGGGGCTGCCCTTCTCTGCGGTGCGGGTGGGTTCGGAGCGGGGGCTCAGGCTCCGGAGCGGATTCCCGCACCCATGGCGTGAGTCTCGTTGCCCCGCGAGGAGAGACGGCCGCTTCCACGCCCACTCGTGGTGGTGGGGGCGTTCGCCGTGACCGGCGTCTGCGGCCGATACGGGGTGCTGTCGGGCGATTGAGGGGGACGGCGGGCCCGCTTTCGCCGACATGGGTGGCGACACAGAGCCCGATGTCACCAGGCGCATCGGGGGCACCCGCAGACGCGGTTCACGGCGGGCACGGCACCCACGCACAGGGGGCGTGGCAACCGGCCATCCGCACCCGCGGACGGCAAAAGAGACCCCGGCCGCCGCAAAGGTCACCCGCGACGGTGCCGGAGCCCCGCCACGCACCACCCGCACACCCCCGGCGAGGGCAGGCCCCACCCCTCCCCTCCGTAGCCCTCGTCTGTGCGCGCCCGGAGGGCGCGAGGGTGGGACAGCCGCGGTACCCGGAGTCGGACGCGCTCCGACGCGATGGGAACGCCGCCCTTCGGCCTTCAGGCGTCGTGCGTCCGGGGCCGCGTCGCCGTACGGCGGCGGCACAGCTCAGCGGCCCAGAGCGCTGTCCGCATAGGTTTCGATGCGGGCGCGCAGGTCCTCCTGAGAGGTGCCGCCGTCCAGGCGTTCGCCGGAGATGACGTAGGTGGGGGTGCCGGTGACGCCGATGGCCTTGCCCTCGGCGTGATCGGCGTCGACGACGAGAAGGTGCCGCCCGTCGACGAGCGCTGTGTCGACCTCTTCCGCGTCGAGGCCCAGCTCGGCCGCGATCTCGACCAGCACTGCCTCGCCCCGCTCGCCCAGTTCCTTCGTGCGGGCGAGGACCGCCTCCGTGTACTCCCAGCCGCGGCCCTGGACGAAGGCCTCCTCCGCGGCCTGGGCGGCGGCGTAGGAGTGCTTGTGCTTCTCCAGGGGGAAGTGCCGCAGTTGGATCTCCAGGGCGTCGCCGTAGCGCTCGCGCAGGGCGCGCAGGTCGGTGAGGGCGGTGGCGCAGTCGGGGCACTGGAGCTCGCACCAGTACTCGAGGACGACGGTGCGGGGAGTCGCTTCGTTCATGGGGTCAGTCTCCCACTGGGGGAGGAGCCGCCCCGGAGATCACCCTGAGGTCGCGTCGGGGTCGTGGCCCGCGGGCGGGGGCCGGGTGCAGGATGGAGCCAGCAGACGATTTCGGAGGAGCTCCGCATGCTGACTTCGACCGTATGTGTCGCGCTGTCCGCGGCGGGCCTGGCGATCGCCCTGCTCGCCGCTTTCCGGCGCAGGTTCCGCAAGGCGACGGTGATCGCGGCGGCAGCCCTGCTGCCCGTCGGCCTGTACATGACGGGCCTGCTGTCGCTGGCCGGCACCGTCGTCCGGGCCGTCGTGGACTGGGCGGCGGACCTGGTGTTCAAGCCGTCCGTGTGGGCGGGGTTCGCGGTGCTGGCCCTGTCCGTGGTGCTGTACGCCCTGGCGCGGGTCTTCGGACGCCGCGGGCGCGTCACGGAGGGCGGCGGCGGGGGCCGGGCGGTCGCTCCGGAGGCGGAGAAGCCGGCGCTGGGGCGGGGGCGGAAACCGGCCTCGAAGACGGCGAAAAACGATCCCGATCTGGCTGAATTCGGTGAGATCGAGGAGATCCTCAAGCGCAGGGGCATCTGAGCGGCGTGTTGCTCGCGGGGGGTGGCGGCGTTGCGTCATCATCGCCCTGGCGGCCTTCAACTACCGCCCCCTGAGCGGTGTTTGGCACGGCCGGGGGCGTACGGTTGTACGGGTTCGCCCCCCTCCTAGCGCACCGTAAGGCCATGCAAGCCGACGCAGACGACGACGAGCCACGCGGTTGCCTGTTCGCGCTCTCCCAGCCGCCGCTGATGCTCTTCCTGACCGTCATCGGCGGTCTGCTCGCCCTCGGCGGGCTCTACGACCTCTGGCCGTTCTGAGCCGGCACGGCGGCGACGGCCTCCCGGCGGCGCGCCCGGTAGGCGGCGACATGGAGCCGGTTGCCGCAGGTGCGGCTGTCGCAGTAGCGACGCGAACGGTTCCGTGAGAGGTCGACGAAGGCGCGCCGGCAGTCCGGGGCGTCGCAGCGGCGCAGCCGCTCCCGCTCCCCGGCGACGAGGAGGAACGCCAGGGCCATGCCGCAGTCGGCGGCCAGGTGGTCGGCGAGGGAGGCGCCCGGGGCGAAGTAGTGGACGTGCCAGTCGTAGCCGTCGTGATCGGTCAGCCGGGGCGTGGTGCCGGCCTCGGCGACGAGGGAGTTGACCAGCGCGGCGGCCTCGCGGGTGGCGGGCGCGGAAAAGACCTGGGCGAAGCGCTGCCGGAGGGCGCGAACCGCGGCAAGGTCCTTTTCGTCCAGCGAGTCGACGTCGCTGATCGCGTTGCGTTCCACGAAGGCGCTCAGTCCCGCGAGGTCGGCCAGATCCTCGCGGCCGTCACTCTCCGGAGTGGTGTTGAGGAGATCCACCACGCAGTCGAGTGCGCACCTGGTGTCATGGTTGATCAGCACGGGATCGCTCTCTCCCTGGCCTGATGGGTCGGGCGTTCCGGTGACTGTAGCGCGAGAGCCGTCGTCGTGGAGCGCGCTGCTCTGCGACGACGGCCCCGGCAGGTCGGGTCCGCGCCGTACCCCCGAGATGCGTACGGCGACGGACGGTCGGTGGACTCAGCTCTCGGCGAGGATGTGCGAGAGCTCGGTGTCCAGGTCGAAATGGCGGTGTTCGGTGCCGGGGGGCACCGCGGCGTCGGTCCGCTTCAGGAACGACTCCAGGGCCCGCGCCGGGGCCTCGAGCAGCGCCTCCCCCTCCGGAGAGCTGAGGGCGATGCACACGACGCCCTGGCCGTGACTGCGGGACGGCCAGACCCGGACGTCGCCGGTGCCGGTGGGCCGGTGCAGACCTTCGGCGAGCAGGTCGCGGGCGAACACCCATTCGACTGTCTCCTCGGCACCGGTGTGGAAGGTGGCGTGCACGGCGTAGGGATCGGCCGTGTCGTACCGCAAGCCCGCGGGTACGGGCAGTGACGATTCGCTCGACACAACGAGGCGCAGGTGCAGCTCGCAGCTGACCGTGGTGTTCATAAGCGCCAGGGCCTTTCGCTCAGTGTGCGCTCGGGGATTCGCACGTCGGCGAAATCGACATGCCACCTGCGGGGACGTTGTAAACCCCTCTGACGGGTTTGTGAGGGTTCCGGTACCTCGTCCGGCCGAGTTCTTTTCCTCCCCGGCGAGCCATTACGGTGACGGAGTCGGGTCGGGTAGGTTTGGCGGCATGACTGCGGAGAGTGACGAGCGGGAGGTGGCCGTGGCCATGGATCCCGCGACACGCGACATGGGGGACGGCGGGGAGGCCGGCGACGGGCGGGCCGGGGGCTCCGAGCCCCCGCTGGGGTCGAGGGCGCCGCAGTTCATCCGCCGTTCCCGAGCGCTGCACATGAGCTGGCAGGTCGGGGTCTTCCTGGTGGGTCTGGCGGTCGTGGGCACAGGTGTGATCCTGCTTCCGCTGCCGGGGCCCGGCTGGGTGGTGATCTTCGCCGGCATGGCGGTCTGGGCGACCGAGTTCGTCTGGGCCCAGCTCGTGCTCCGCTGGGCGAAGCGGAAGGTGACCGAGGCGGCGCACAAGGCGCTCGACCCGAGGGTGCGGCGCCGGAACGTGACGCTGACGGCCGTCGGGCTGGTGATCATCGGCGTGCTGCTGGGATACTACGTGTGGAGGTTCGGCTTCGTGATGCCGTGGAAGGCCGACCTGGGCTGACGCGCCCTGCCGAGGCGCCCTGCCGAGGCGCCCCTGACACATGTCTCGTCGGCGGTCCCGTTCGGTCCTGTTCATGGTTGCGGTCTTGGTCGCGCCGACGTCTGGGCCTCGGGCCTGCGTGATGGTCGGGGGCACCCGCTGACATGCGGTAATGTTGGTCCCGCACCCGGGCGATTAGCTCAGCGGGAGAGCACTTCGTTCACACCGAAGGGGTCACTGGTTCGATCCCAGTATCGCCCACCCGGACCGAGGGCCCGGAAGCCGTAGCGGCTTCCGGGCCCTCGGCGTCGTGTGCGGGCGCGCGCCGGGCTCACAGCTCCGGGGCCGCGTCACGGGCCGGGTCCTGTGCCTGGGGGCCGCGGTGCTGCAGCAGGCGGGCGAGGCCGTGGCGGGTGGCCGCGAGGACGACGCGGTCGTCGGGCCGCAGGACGTAGCCGGGGTGCAGGTCCCAGGCCAGTTCGGGCTCACGGGGACGGAGATCGTGGTCCATCGCCGCGGCCAGGTCCGGCCGCCGGTCGGAGGGCGCGGCCAGGTCGAGGGCGAGCACCCGCCACTCGCCCGGGCGGAAGGCGTCGCTGATGGTGCGTCCCTGCAGTTCCGCGTGATCGCGTACCTCGATCGCCGCGAAGACCAGCACCTGGCGTTCCACCGGAATGGCGCCGAGGACCTGGCGGCCCATCATCGCGCCGGCGAACGCGGGCGCCGCCAGGGTGGAGACGCTGCGGCTGCGGGTCGTGGCCTCGGGATAGGAGTCCCGCATCGCCCGGTAGACGGTGGTGGCGAAGTCGTCGTCGAAGATCCGCATCACCACGCGCAGGCCGGGGGCGGCCTCGCGGGCGCTCAGCGCGGCTTCCAGATTGGTGGTGTCGTCGCTGGTGAGAGCCATCAGTGCCCGGCTGGAGCCGATCCGGGCGTCGTCCAGGACCCCTTCCTCGGTGGCGTCGCCGATGACGACCGGTACGCGCCGAGCGCGGGCATGGGCCACGCCGCGCGCCTCGGGGTCCCGTTCGACGCACACCACGTCGATGTCGAGCGCGCACAGCCTGTCCAGGACCCGGCTGCCCACTTTGCCCAGGCCGATCAGGACGATGTGCCCGGACAGACCCCGGGGCGGCGACCGCAGCGCGGAGGCGGTGCGGAAGCTGCCCAGCGTCTCCAGCACGATCGCGAAGAGCACCGGCAGCAGCGCCGCGCCGGAGAGTCCGGACAGCAACTGGAGGATCTGCCGTCCGGGGCGGTCGTCCACCGCCGGATCGTTGATGTTGAGCAGGTCAAGCAGCGACAGGTACGCGGCGTGCAGGGGCGAGCCCCCGACGGCACGCCAGGTCAGGGCGGCGAAGAGCACCTGAAGGACGATGAGCCCGGCGAAGGCGTACCCCAGCCGCCGGGAGAAGAGCTCCCGCAGGGGTGGCGCGCCCCTGCGCCGCCGGCCCGCGGGCCTGCCCTGGTCCCGGGTGACCGTCTCCAGGACGACACGGCCGTGCGCCCCGGCAGCGGCCCGCACGGTGCTGTCGTCGGGCAGCAGCCGCGCGCCGCCCGGGCCGGCGGCGTCGGCCTCGCCACCCGGATCGGCGGGGGAGTCGGACAGCACGGCCAGGGTGCACAGCGCCGGCGGATGGCGCGGCCCGTCGTCCTCGCTGTTGAGCGGACGCTCGGCGGCGCCCAGGATCAGTCCGCCGGCCTGGACGACCTTGCTGCTCCCGACCACGGCCGCCGCCACCAGGGCCGGGGCGGCGGTGTCCGCGTCGGACAGGACGGTGGTGGACGCGTCGAGCTCGTAGGGCCGCAGCTGCGGAGAGCGGGCCGCGGCGGCCCGTTCGAGCATCTCCTCCAGATGCCGGCCCAGCTTGCGGTTGTACATGCGGATGACGAGCCGGATGTCGGGGTTCAGGCGCCGGGCCCGTAAGGCGGCGTGGATGTTGGTCTGGTCGTCGCCGTACGCGAGCGCCAGCGCCACCGCGTCCCGCACACCCGCCTCGAGCAGGGTGGTGTCGCTCGGCTCCACCGCTTCGAGCACGCGCACGCCGTGCCGCCGCGCCAGTTCGGCGATCCGGGGTCCGCGGTCGTGGCGCAGCGAGGGCAGGACCACCGTGACGTGCTGGCGGTAGCTGGCGGCCAGTTCGTGGGCGAGCCGGTGGACGAGCGCGTCCTCTCCGCAGATGACCATGTGTCCGAGCAGCGGTGCACTGCGCCTCTGGCTCGGCACACCCGGCATGCCCGCGGCTTCCCCGATCCCCGGCACGTGCCCCCCGTTTCCGCTTCCGGGCGGGCTCTCCGCCCCCGGCGGCAGCGCCGGACCGATCGGGCGCGGCCGGCCCTGCGGCAGGGTATCCGCTCTGCCGCCGAGGGTGTGCCCCGGTCGCCCGTCCACCGCGGCACGCGCCTGTTCGGTCGACATTCAGCGGTTCCCGGTGGCGGCGCGACGGACCCCGGCCGCGGCCGGGATATGTCATGGACCATGAGCGGCAGCGGAGAACCATCGCCGAACAGGGGGCCGGGACAGCCGGGGAAAGCACAGGCATCGCCACGATGGCGCCGTGCCTTCACCGCCGGCGCCCCCGCGGGTCCCTTCCGTCCCGAGTTCTGGCGCAGCCCCATCCGCGGGCCGTGGCTGACGTCGGTCTTCGGCCTGGTGCTGCTGTTCGGCATCCCGGTGATGTTCGTGACCGGCGCGCTCTCCTACGCCGCCTACAACCCGGACCTGGGTCCGACCAACGACCAGACGCCGGACAAGGGACTGTTCGGCTTCTACCTCTTCGACTGGCCCACCGATCCCGCCTGGCTGTACCGGCTGACCCAGGGCGTGCATGTGACGCTCGGAGTGGTCCTCGTGCCGGTGGTGCTGGCGAAGCTCTGGTCGGTGATCCCGAAGCTCTTCGTGTGGCCGCCGCTGCGGTCGCCGGCTCACGCGCTCGAACGCTTCTCGCTGCTCCTGCTGGTGGGCGGTGTCATCTTCGAGTTCGTGACCGGGATCTTCAACATCCAGCTCCTCTACGTCTTCCCCGGCTCCTTCTACACGCTGCACTTCTATGGCGCCTGGGTGTTCATCGCCGCCTTCGTCGTCCATGTGAGCCTCAGACTCGGCCGGATGCGGCGCGCCCTGCGCAGCCGCGATCCGATCCGGGAACTGCGCACCGGGGTCGCCGGCACCCGCCCCGAACCGCCCGATCAGGACGGCCTGGTGCCCGTCGCGCCGGCGTCCCCCACCATCAGCCGGCGCGGCGCGGTGGGGATGGTCGGCGCCGGATCGCTGCTCGCGCTGGTGGTCACCGCGGGGCAGAGCATCGGCGGCCGGCTGCGCGACACGGCGCTGCTCGCGCCGCACAACCGCGAGCCGGGCAGCGGCCCGAACGGCTTCCAGATCAACAAGACGGCCACGTCCGTCGGTGTCACCCCGCGACTCGTCGGCCCCTCATGGCGGCTCGAGGTGCGCGGCAGCGGACGGACAGTGGTCCTCACCCGCGAACAGCTGCTGGCCATGCCGCTGCACACCGCGGCCCTGCCGATCGCCTGCGTGGAGGGCTGGTCGACCACCGACCAGCAGTGGGAGGGCCTGCGGCTCGCCGACCTCGCGGCGCTCAGCGGGCTGCGTGACGCCGGCAGCGTGCTGGTGGAGTCCGTCCAGCCCCCGGGCCCCTACAGCTCGGTGATGCTGCGGGGAAACCAGATCCACGACCCGCGGGCCCTGCTGGCGCTGCGGGTCAACGGAGCGGACCTGTCCTTGGACCACGGCTATCCGGCACGTGTCATCGTCCCGGCCAACCCCGGGGTCAACAACACCAAGTGGGTCCACCGCCTCACCTTCCGGACGTGATCATGCTCCGAAGCCTGCGCTGGTACGGTGCCAGTCCCCTCCACCTCCTCGTCCTCCTGTGCTCCCTCGCCGTCACCGGGTACGCCTGCGTCCGCCTGTTCGCGCAGCGGCCCGTGGAGGTGGCGATCTGGCTGGTGGGCGCGGCGATCCTGCACGACCTCATCCTGCTGCCGCTGTACTCGCTCGCCGACCTGTCGGCCCGTTCCGTCCTCCGCCACCGGGTCCAGGACACGCCCGCGCTGCCCTGGATCAACCATGTGCGCGTACCCGCCTTCCTGTCCGGCGTCCTGCTCCTGACCTGGTTCCCCCTGATCCTGCGGCTGTCCGGCCCCTACGAGGCGGCCACGGGGCTCTCCGACGACGTCTACCTCGGCCGCTGGCTGGCCGTCACCGCCGTGCTGTTCGGCCTGTCCGCCGTGGTCCTCGCCGCCAGGCTGGGCCGGGCCCGCCGACGGGCGCGGGGCGGCGGGAAGCGGCCCCCTGCGGGCAGCGGTCGAGGATGACCTCCTTCGTGCGAAGGCTTACGAACCGCTGACGTGACGGCGTCGTGCGGCCGCGGGCGGGGCGGGCGGCCGTACGGTCGTCGCATGTTGATCCTCGTCACCGGAGGTGCGGGCTTCATCGGCTCGCACGTCGTCACCGCCCTCAGCAGCGCCGGGCACGAGGTGCGCGTGCTCGACGCACTGCTGCCCGCCGCGCACCGCACGCCCCCGCCGGTCCCCGACGGGGTGGACTGGAGGCACGCCGACGTCCGCGACGCCTCGGCTGTCGCCGAGGCCCTGCACGGTGTGGACGCCGTCTGCCATCAGGCGGCGATGGTCGGACTCGGCAAGGACTTCGGCGACGCACCCGCCTATGTGGGGTGCAACGACCTGGGCACCGCGGTGCTCCTGGCCGGCATGGCGGAGGCGGCGGTGGGCGCCCTGCTGCTGGCCAGTTCGATGGTGGTCTACGGCGAGGGACGCTATGAGTGCCCGGCGCACGGCGTCGTGGAGCCGGGGCCGCGCGCGGAGTCCGACCTGAGGGCGGGACGCTTCGAACCGCCGTGTCCGAGGTGCGGCGAACCGCTGGCGCCCGGACTGGTGGCCGAGGACGCCCCGCTGGACCCGCGCAACGTCTACGCCGCCACCAAACTGACGCAGGAGCACCTCGCCTCCGCATGGGCTCGCGCGGTGGGCGGACGGGTGATCGCGTTGCGGTACCACAACGTGTACGGGCCGGGGATGCCGCGCGACACCCCGTACGCCGGGGTCGCCTCGCTGTTCCGGTCCGCGCTGGAGCGCGGTGAGGCGCCCCGGGTGTTCGAGGACGGCGGCCAGCGGCGCGACTTCGTCCACGTACGGGACGTGGCCGGGGCCAACCTGGCCGCGCTGGACGGTCTGCCCGGGCTGCCGGAGGGGACCGCGCGGGCGTACAACGTGGGCAGCGGCGAGCCGCACACGGTGGGGGAGATGGCCGCCGCCCTGGCGAAGGCGCACGGCACGAGGACGCCGGTGGTCACGGGCGAGTACCGGCTCGGCGACGTCCGCCACATCACCGCCTCCTCCCGCAGGCTGCGGGACGAACTGGGCTGGAAACCGCACGTCGGCTTCGCCGAGGGGATGGCGCGGCTCGCGACGGCTCCGCTGCGTGACGGCTGATCCGCCCGCCCGTCCGCCCGCCGCCCGCCCGGGCCCGGACGGTGCGGGCGCGCCCGGCACCGGTGGGGACGTCAGGCGGCGGCGGGCAGACGGACCTCGAAGCGGCAGCCGCCGGGGACGTTGCGCACCGCCGCCCGCCCCTGGTGGGCCTCGACGATGCCCCGCACGATCGCCAGCCCCAGACCCGCACCGGCGGGCGGGGTCCGCGCATCGGTGCCGCGCCACCCCGTGTCGAAGACGCGGGGCAGATCCTCCGCAGGAATGCCGCCGCAGCCGTCCGTGACGGACACGACGACGCTGTCCGACTCCCGGTGGGCCGAGACCGCGACGGTGCCGTCGGCCGGCGTCCGGTGGATGGCGTTGACGAGGAGGTTGGCCAGGGCGCGGGTCATCTCACGGCCGTCCACCTCCACCGGGACGGGTTCGACGCCGTCCCCGACGATCCGCACGCCGTGCGCCTCGGCCGTGGCGGCGGCTCCCGCCAGCGCGTCGCCGACGAGGTCGTAGACCGACATGCGGGTGGTGCTGAGGGCGAGGACACCGGCCTGGATGCGGGAGAGCTCGAAGAGGTCGCCGACCATGCCGGTCATGCGCGCGACTTCCCTGCGGATGCGGGCGTGGTAGACGGCGGGGTCCGCGGCGATGCCGTCCTCCAGGGCCTCGGCCATGGCCTGCAGCCCGGCGAGCGGGGTGCGCAGGTCATGGGAGATCCAGGCGACCAGTTCGCGGCGGGATTCCTCCAGGGCCCTCTCCCGCTCCCTGGAGGCGGCGAGCTTCGCGCTGGTGGCGGCCAGCTCCCGGCCGAGCTCGGCGAGTTCGGCGGTGGGCGCGGCGGCGGGCGGGGTGAAGCCGCCGTCCTCGCCGAGGGCGCGGGTGGCCTCGGCCAGGGCCCGGCTGCCGCGGACCACGCCGCGGCCCAGCGTGAGCGCCACCGCGAGCGACACGACCGCCGCGACGGAGCAGACCGTGGTGACGACCCACATGTCGTGGTCGGAGAGGAACATGGCCCAGGCCACGAGCATGGTTCCGGCGAGCATCGCCGCGACCGCGACCGCGGCCACCACCGCCAGCGACAGCGCGACCGAGCGGTGGCGCAGCAGCCGCAGGGCACCCGTGCCGAGCAGGCCGGCGCCGGCCGCGCCGACGGCCGCATAGGCCACGATGAGGACGGCGTCACGCACCATCGCCGGCCTCCTTCTCCGCGGCCGGAGGGTCGAACCGGTAGCCCACACCCCACACGGTGCTGATCAGGCGGGGGCGCGCGGGATCCTCCTCGATCTTCTCGCGCAGGCGGCGGACGTGGACGGTGACGGTCGACAGGTCGCCGAACTCCCAGCCCCACACCCGGTGCATCAGCTCCTCGCGGCTCATGGCCCTTCCGGGATGCCGCAGCAAGAAGCGCAGCAGGTCGAACTCACGTGCCGTCAGGGAGAGGTCGGTCCCGTGGCGGGTGACCCGGCGGGCGTCCGGGTACAGAGCGAGCGGGCCGGCCCGCAGCGCCGCCGCGGCCGGGGCGGTCCGGCCCGCCGGCTCTCCCGCGCGGCGCAGCACCGACTCCACCCTGAGCACGAGTTCGCGGGGGCTGAAGGGCTTGGTGACGTAGTCGTCCGCCCCGACCTCCAGGCCGAGGACGCGGTCCGCCTCGTCGCCGCGTGCGGTCAGCATGATCACGGGGAGCGGGCCGCCGGCGCGCAGGCGGCGGCAGACCTCGAGGCCGTCCATGCCGGGGAGCATCAGGTCCAGGACCACCAGGTCGGGCGCCCGGGCAGCGGCCAGGGCCACGGCGGTCGGGCCGTCGCAGGCCACGTCGACGGCGAAACCGGCCCGGTTCAGGTAGCCGACGACGACCTCGGCGACGGTGGCGTCGTCGTCCACGACGAGTACGTGCTTCACGCCACCGAGTCTCGCACCCGCGTTTCGGCCGGAGGTGGGAGCGCTGGCGGGACGTCAGCGATCCGTAAGACGCCCAAGTCCCTTTTGCCGCTTTTGTGCCCGTAGGGTGAGTGGGGTGATCGAGTCCTCCTCCTCTCCTTCCGCCGCCGTGGACGTGGTGCTGCCCTGCCTCGACGAGGCCGAGGCCCTGCCGTGGGTGCTGGACCGCATCCCGCCGGGATGGCGCGCGATCGTCGTCGACAACGGCTCCACCGACGGTTCGGCGGACATCGCCCGCGCCCTCGGGGCGCATGTCGTCCATGAACCCCGGCGCGGTTTCGGCGCCGCCTGCCACGCGGGCGTCACCGCCGCGACGGCCGACGTCGTCTGCGTCTGCGACTGCGACGCCTCCCTCGACCCCGCTCTGCTCCCCGCCGTCGCCGGTCCCGTCCTCGACGGCGCGGCCGACCTCGTCCTCGGACGCCGCAGGCCCGTGACACGGCGCGCCTGGCCCTTGCACGCCCGGCTGGCCAACGTGGAACTCGCCCGTATGGTCCGCCGGCGCACCGGCCTGCGCCTGCACGACCTCGGACCGATGCGCGCCGCCCGCCGCGAACCTCTGCTCGCCCTCGGCCTGACGGACCGTCGGTCGGGATATCCGCTGCAGATGGTCGTCCGCGCCGCCGACGCCGGCTGGCGGGTGCGGGAGACGGACGTGCCCTACCGGCCGCGCACGGGCCGCTCCAAAGTGACGGGTACCTGGCGCGGCACCTGGCAGGCGGTACGCGACATGCGCTCCGTCCTCGCCGAACCGGTCGCGGTCGGCGCCGGAGCGGGCACCGACGCACCCGAGCCGGCGGCCCCCTCCCGGGGCGCCGGGCGGTGACCGCCCGTCACCCGGCCCCGCCGCGGGCCACGCTGCTGGTGATCGCCAAGGAACCCGTCCCGGGACGGGTCAAGACACGGCTCACCCCGCCCTACACGCCCCGGGAAGCGGCCACCCTCGCGGAAGCCGCGCTCGCCGACACCCTGCACACCGTGCTCGAGGCACCCGCGCGGCGGCGCGTGCTCGTCCTGGACGGCGCCCCCGGTCGCTGGCTGCCGCCCGGTTTCGATGTCGTGCCCCAGGAGGACGGCGGCCTCGACGAGCGGATCGCGGCCGCCTTCGGCCACTGCGACCGCGGACCGGCCCTCCTCATCGGCATGGACACCCCGCAGCTGACGGCGCGGCTCCTCGCCGAGACCGCAGGCGCAGGCCACGACGCCTGGTTCGGTCCGGCCGAGGACGGCGGTTTCTGGGCGCTGGGGCTCGCCGATCCCGGACTCGCCGCGGCCCTGGTGCGGGGCGTGCCGATGTCCACCGAGCGCACCGGGGCGGCACTAAGGCGCCGGCTCGTCGAGGCGGGTCTCACGGTCCGCGACCTGCCGGTGCTGCGGGACGTGGACACCGCCGCCGACGCCGCCGCGGTCGCCGCCTGCTGCGCACCCGGCTCGCGCTTCGCCACCGCGCTGCACTCGCTGAGCGGAGAGCGCCGGTGAGCGCCGCGCCCGGCGGTCCGGACCCCGCCCTCGCCGGAAGGACGGCGCGGACGGCGGCGCCGTGGACCGGCCGGACCGTGCCGGCGCGGCCGGCGGACCTCGGCGTACCGCCGCATCCGGACACCCGGCCGGACCCGTGCCTGCCGGGCGAGCCATGGACGGACGACCCCTATGCGCACGCCATACGCACCGGTCGCGGCCCGCTCTTCCTGCGGCGTCTGTCGCCGGTCTCGCCACCGCCCGGCGACGGGGGCTCCGAGAACTCCGGGGATTTTGGGGCGGACGGGGAACTGCTGCCGCTGGACATCGAGCGCTGGTGCGCCGCGGCCGACACCGCCGACACCGCCGTCCTGGACCGCTGCACCGGTGCCGTCCTCGACGTGGGCTGCGGGCCCGGACGCCTGGTCGCGGCCCTCGCCGCCGGGGGTGTCCGGGCTCTCGGAGTGGACGTCAGCCCGGCCGCGGTGGCCCGCACCAGGCAGCGCGGAGGTTCCGCCGTGCGCCGCTCCGTCTTCGACCGCCTGCCGGGGGAGGGCCGCTGGGACAGCGTCCTGCTGATGGACGGCAACGTCGGCATCGGCGGCGACCCGTTCGCCCTCCTCACCCGCCTGCGCGCCCTGACCGCGCCCGGTGGCCGCCTCCTGGCGGAGGCCGCGCCGTACGACGCGGACGAGCGCCTCGTCGTCCGGGTCGAGGACGGCCACGGCCGGCACGGCCGCCCCTTTCCCTGGGCCCGACTCGGCGTCACCGTCCTGCTGCGCACCGCGGAAGGCGCGGGGTGGGTCGCGGCGGGGCGCTGGACCGCCGAGGGCCGCTCCTTCGTGGAACTGCGCCGCCCCCGGACAGGACGGCGCGACAACTCTCCCACGGCCACCGGAAGGCGGCAGCGGCCATGAGCGACACCGCCCCCGCACCGCCCCGCATGCCGCAGCCGCCGCCCGTGCGTCCCGGGACGTCTGCGCACCGCGTACCGGCCCGTGTCCGCGTCATCGCCGTCGTCCTCCTCCTGGCCGCACTGACCGCCGTCGTCGTCTGCACCCTGCGAGCGGACGACGGGCAGGGCGGCCCGGGCCGCCTGCTGCCGGCCGGATACGCCGTCGCCTGGGCGCTGTTCGCCGCCTCCGCGTGGGCCGTCCGCACCGTCCCGGCGCGCGCCGCGACGGGGCTGGTCCTGGCGGGAGCGGCCGCCGTGGCGCTGGCCGGCCTCGCCGGACCGCCGCGCACCAGCACCGACATGTACCGCTACGTCTGGGACGGCCGCGTCCAGGCAGCCGGGATCTCCCCGTACGCCCGTCCGCCCGCCGCTCCCGAACTGGCCAGGCTGCGCGACGGCTGGCTGTTCCCCGCCGAGGACTCCTGCCGGGGCTGGGGACTGACCCGGACGGACAGCGGCCTGTGCTCCCGGATCAACCGCCCCACCGTCCCGACCATCTATCCACCGGTCGCCGAAGGGTGGTTCCTCGCCGTCGACCTCCTCTCCTCGCCCGGCGACCGGCACAAGCCGCTCCAGGCGGGCGGAGCCCTGCTGGCGTTCGGGACCACCGCCGCCCTGCTGGCGGTGCTGCGCCGGCGCGGCGACCCGGACCGGGCCCCTGCGCGTGCCGCCCTGTGGGCCTGGTGCCCCGCCGTCCCCTTCGAGGCGGTCGACAACGCGCACATCGACACCCTCGGTGTCCTGCTGGCCGTGCTGGCCCTCGGCACCGCCACCGCCGGGGCCCGGCGGGGCGCGTTGCTCGGTGCGGCCGCCGCCGTGAAACTGCTGCCCCTTCTGGCGCTTCCCGGCGCTCTCTCGGGGGAGCGCGGGGCGGGCCGCGTCCTGCGCACGGTGTCGGCGGCGGCGGCCGTCATCGCGCTCGCCTATCTGCCGTACGCCTTCGCCTCGGGCGCGGGCGTCCTGGGCTACCTGCCCGGCTACCTCGCGGAGGAGGGCTACCAGCCCGACGCGGTGCGCCGCTTCGCCCTGCTGCGTCTGCTGCTCCCGGACGCCGCCGCGGGGGCGGCCGCCGGCGTACTGATCGTCCTCGCGGCCCTGTACGTGTGGCGACGGGGCGACCCGGCCAGGCCGTGGCGCGGCGCCCTGATGCTGACCGGTACCGCGCTGCTGCTGGTCTCGCCCAACTACCCCTGGTACTCCCTGCTGCTCGTCGGGCTTGTCGCGCTCGACGGGCGCTGGGAGTGGCTGACCGTCACCTTCGCGGGCACCGCGCTCTACCTCGGCGGTCCGCTCCTGCCGGGCTTCCCCCTCCAGGCGGTGACGTACGGCACGGCGGCCGTGTGCGTCGCGAGCGGCGCCTGGCTGCGCACCGCCGCCGCACGACGACTCCTGCGGAGGAGCCCGCGCTCCTGAGAGAGGCCGCGCCGGGCCTGCGCGGCGCCGGGGCGGGGCGCGGGCGGGAACCCCGGCGGCGGGCGGACCTCCCACCCGCACGTACCGTCACCTGAGGCGGCCCAGCGCCTCCCGCACGCGGCGCACGTCGCGCAGACGCCGCTCGTACGTCGCCCCGATCCCCAGCAGGAGGACGCCCGCCAGGGCGAGCGGCACCCAGCGGGGTACCGCGCCGAGGGCCTGGGCGAGGTACGGAGCCAGTTCGTGCAGCGCGTCGAGCGCGAGCACCGCCGAACCCAGCAGCAGCGGCGCGGCCAACCGGTGGCGGGCACCGAGGAGCAGTACCGTGAGCGAGGCCGCGCCCAGGCAGAGGGGGCGGCCCCAGCCGGGGTCGCCCCAGGCGGCGGCGAGGCTCGGCAGGAGGGTCGCGGCGAGCCCCGGGGCGTAGGCCGCCCAGGACGAGAACGCGGGGTCGCGGCGCCGCCGCAGGGCGCCGAGGGCCAGGGCGGCGACCGTGACGGGGAGGGTGTACGCCTCCGGGGCGCCGACCCCGGACGCCGCCAGGCGCACCCAACTCGCCGCTGTCAGCAGGCAGGTCGCCACGTATCCGAGCCACCGCCGGTCGGCCCGCAGCGCCGCGACGGCCGCTGTGAGGACGCCCGTGAGGGCGAGCGCGAGGGCGAGCAGCGCGGGGTCGTCGGCGACGAGGACGACCCCGAGGAGGGCGGCCGCGTGACCGGGGTCCTCGAAGGGGCGACCGGGGGCGCGCAGGGCGGCGCTCTGGGCGGCCGCGGCGATGGCCAGGAGGGTGAATGCCGCCGCGTGGGCGGGCAGTCCGATCCAGGCGAGGCCGGCCGCGCAGACGACCGTGGCGGCGGCGGTCACCGCGCGGGTGCGTGCCGCCGCGGCGTACAGCGCGCCGAAGCAGGCCAGCAGCACGGCGAGCACGGTGAGCGTCGCCGTGCGCTCGGGGTGGACCCAGGCGACGGCCGTCGCGGCGAGCCCGCACGCAGCCGCCAGGGCGGTCCAGGCGAGGGCTCTGGCGAGGGCTCTGGCCGACAGCGCGAGCAGGGCGGCCACGACGACAAGCCGCAAGGGCAGCGGGCCGGGCACGCACACGGCGAGCGCCGCCGACACCAGGGCGCCGCAGGCGGCGACCGGGCCGTACGCGGTGCCGCGGTGCAGCCGCGCCGCAGCGGCCAGTTCGGCGGCGAACACCCCGGCCACCACGACCGCGCCGTACCGGCCCTCCCACGCGTCGGGCCTGAGCACGCCCACGGCCAGCGAGGGCAGCGCCCACAGCAGTGCCAGGGCGTGTACGGCGGCGGCTCCCGCCCCCAGCCCCGCGGCCACCGGGCGGAGGCGGACCGGGACGGCGAAGGCCGCGAAGCCGAGGACGAGCGCCGCGCACACCAGGTACCCCGGCACGACCCAGCCACCGGGCACAGCGGTCCGGGCGAGCCCGCCCACCGCGCCGACGACCGTGAGCGCCACGCCCCCCGAGAGCGTTCCGGCCACCGCGGCGGGCACGGTGCGCCGCAGCGCGACGGCGAGCGCCACCGCCGCGGCGCCCAGCAGCAGCGCGCCGGCGCGCAGGGCCGCACCAGCGTCGGCGGCCGAGAAGGAGAGTCCGCCCGCGGTGAGCAGCCCTGCCGCCCCGACGGCCGTGCCGGCGCAGGCGGCGGTGATCCGCGTGCCGCGTCCGCCGGAACGGAGGGCGGCCACCGCGTCCAGCGCGGCCGTGACGAGCAGGGCGGAGGTGACACCGTAGGCCGACTCCGTGGCCGACGCCCACAGCGGCAGGGGGAGTTGGCCGATGAGCACGGCGAAGGGCGCGGGCAGCGCGAGCCGCCCGAGCGCCTTCCCGTACCCGGCCCAGAGGGCGGTGACGACGGCCAGGGACACCGCCGCGTAGCGCAGCCCGTCCGTGCCGGACAGGGCCACGCGGTGCAGCGCGTACGCGTCGAGCAGCAGCAGGACGAGGCCCAGGCAGGCGACGACCTCGGCCGTCGCGGTCAGCCCGCGGCGCAGCAGCAGCGCCGGCGCGCCCGTCGCGGCGAGTGTCAGCGCGGCAAGGACGGCGGCGCGGCCGCCGATGCCGAGGTGGCCCCAGCTGATGACGGTGAACGCGGTCGCGGCGACGGCCAGCAGCACTCCGCCCAGGGCGAGCAGCAGGTTCTGCACCGCGTGCGGCGAGGCCTCCCGCCGCGGCGCGGCACCCCCGGGCGCGCCCGGACCGCGGCCCCAGGCCGCGCCCGGCCGCCCGCCCCGCGGTGCGGGCGGCTGCGGCGGCCGCAGCAGCGCCAGCAACTCCCCGCGCCGCACGAGCAGGCGGCCGCGTTCGGAGTCGAGCCGCAGCAGTGCCCGGTCGGTGGCCCGCAGTTCCTCGGCGACCGGGCCGGTCAGGGGCAGCGCGCAGCGCGGGCACGCGGGCGGTGGCGCCGTCGCGGGCAGCCAGGTTCCACACGCGGGGCAGCGGTCGTGCGGCGGGGGCGTCGTCTCCATGGCTCGGAGTGTGACGCGGCCCACGCACCCGGGCATGCGCGCCGGTACTCATCTCCGGCTTGAGTACGCACACTGACCCCATGGACTGGAGCCGTTACCGCTTCCGCAGCCTGTGGCGGATCGCCGCCGCACCCGAGGCCGTGTACGCCCTCCTGGAGCGCCCGCACGAGTACCCGGCCTGGTGGCCCCAGGTCCGCGAGGCGCGGCGGACCGGTGCGAGCTCCGGCGCCCTGCGCTTCCGCTCGCTGCTGCCGTACGACCTGTCCGTCACCGCGCACGAGACGCGCCGGGACCCGCAGGAGCGGGTCCTGGAGGCGGCGCTGTACGGGGACCTGGAGGGGTGGGTGCGGTGGACGGCGGCCGCCGACCACACGGGCGGCGGCACCCGGCTGCTCTTCGAGGAGGACGTGGTCGTCAACAAGCCGCTGCTGCGGCGGCTGGCCGTGCCGTGCCGCCCGCTGCTGCGGGCCAACCACGCCCTGATGATGCGGCAGGGGCGGCGCGGCATGGCCGCCGCCCTGCGCGCGCAGGGCGCACCCGGCGCGGAAGCCGTTTGAACGCAGCCGCCCGCGCCCTGTATTGTTCAGGTCGTCCCGGGCGATTAGCTCAGCGGGAGAGCACTTCGTTCACACCGAAGGGGTCACTGGTTCGATCCCAGTATCGCCCACCCTCACGAAGGGCCGGTCCATCACGGACCGGCCCTTCGCCGTGTGACCGGGCCGCACGACGCGGTGCCGTACGACGCGGTGTCGCACGACGCGGTGCCGCACGGCACCGGGCGGCAACTCCCCGGGCGTGACGCGGGGGAGTCCTACGCCGCGGGCTCCTCGGGGGCCCGTGCCGGCGACGGTCGCAGCGGCCAGGCCGGGTCGACCCGCTCCTCGGTGCCGCTGCGGGCGAACCACGCCTGCAGCCCGCGGGCCTGGCCCGCGTGCCAGAGCGCCTGCCGGGCGTGCAGTTCGGCGGGCAGCACCTCGCCGATCCGCGCGGAGAAGCGGTGCCCCAGCACCCGTACGAGGGCGAGCGCGGCGAGGGCGTCCGCCGCGGCGTCGTGGGCGTCGGTCAGGGCCACACCGTAGTGGGCGCACAGGTCGGTCAAGGTGCGGCGGCCCTTGCGGTAGCGGTCGAGGTGCTTGTCCAGGACCCGGGGGTCGAGGACGCGCAACGGGCCGCGGACCAGGTAGGCGTCGAGCGCCCTGCCGCGATGGCGCCTCAACTCCCGGTCGAGCAGCGTCAGGTCGAAGGGTGCGTTCATCACCACCAGCGGCACCCCGGCCGCGGCCAGTTCGCCGAGCGCCCGGGCCACTTCCTCCACCACCGGGCCCGGACGGCGTCCGTTCGCGCGGAGGTAGTCGTCGTCCAGCCCGTGCACCGCCCGGGCCCCTTCGGGTACCGGGACGCCCGGGTCCACCAGCCAGCGGGTCGTCCGGACGGGTGTGCCAGGGGCGTCCTCGACCGCCAACGCCGCCGAGACGACCCGGTCGTGCTCCACGTCGACCCCCGTGGTCTCCGTGTCGAAGGCGGCCAGCGGGCCGTCGTACCAGTGCGGCATGGCGCACCTCCCGTGCGGTCGGGGGATCGGGCGGCCGACGGACGCCCTTACGGTACGTACCCGTGACCGCACGTCACCGAACCGCAACGGTTTGCGACTTGTCACTGGTGGGGATGAACTCCGCAGCGGGGATCGTCAGGATTCCCGGGCCCGGAAAGGCACGGAGAGCGATGGCGCTCGAGCAGCCAGGCCCGGGTGGGCTGCTGTCCGAGCGGAACACACCGCTGCGCGGCGGACTCGCCACCACCAGCTGCATGGAAACCCTCCAAGTGGGATATCTGCACGCGGTGGCGGCCGCCGCCGGCTGCTCGCTCGCCCAGCCCTTCCCGGACAACGGCATCGACTGGCACATAAGCCACAGTTCGCACGGCCACGGAGTGGACGACGAGGTCACGATCAAGGTGCAGCTCAAATGCACCTACCAGGTCGCCCCGCGGCCTGCCGGTCCGAGCTTCGCCTTCACTCTCGACAACGAGCACCTGGTGAAACTGGCCCGGACCCCGGTCTCGGTGCACAAGATCCTCGTCGTGATGCTCGTGCCGCGTACTCAAGAGGAGTGGCTGCGCGCCGGCCACGACCGCCTGGAGCTGCGCCACTGCTGCTACTGGACGAACCTGGCCGGCCACGCGGTGACCGGCAGGCGCAAGACCACCGTGCGGATCCCCACCGCGCGGATCTTCGACGACCGGGCCCTGTGCGAGATCATGACGCGGGTCGGGGCGGGAGGGAGGCCCTGATGAGCCGGACGTCCGACGACGCAATCGTCCCGCCCGACCCCGAGCAGGTCGACCCGGGCGTTCTCGTCGCCCTGCTCGCCCGGCACGGCTGGCGGCGGCGCGGGGGCGCCCCGGGCCGCTACACCCGCTGGACGCCGCCGGGCGATGGGGAGTCCATGGCGCGGACCAGCCTCCTGGTGCCCGAGCGGAGCGTCCCGGGCGCCGCCCGCTACGCCGACCACTCCGAGCTGCTGGGTGAGGCCCTGCACGCGCTCGCCCGCTGCGGCGAGCCCTCGGCACGCGAGGTGCTGACGGCGCTGGCCGTCCCGGGCGACGAGATCCGCTGGCACCGCGAGCCGCCACCGGCCGCGGGCGCGGCCGTGCCGTGGACGGCGGCGGAGCAGCTGCGCGCCGCCGCGCGGGCCATGCTGATGTCCGCCGCCCGCGCCGAGCAGGACCGCTTCGGCTACTTCGGCGCGCGCCACACCGGGCACGCCGCGGCCCTGCTGGAGCGGGTACTGGTCGGTGACGCCCCGGGCCACCGGCTCACCGCCTATGTGCCGGTCACCGAGGGGCGCGGCACCGTGGCCACGATGCTGCGGGCCCTGCAGGCCACCCGGGACGCCGTGGACTACCAGCGGGCCACCGGCCGCATGGAGGCTTTCGACGCGGCCGTCGGCCTCGGCGTCTGCCACGAACTGGCCGATTCCCTGGTTCGGATGGTGCGCGGCACCGAGGGCGTGCTGGTCAGCCTCGCCTGGGCCCCCGCGGCCGGCCCGCCCACGGGGTTCACGACCGTGCCCGAACCGGTCGAGTTCTCCCCCGGCGACCTCCCGGCGCTGGTCGCCGCCAGTGAGCGGTACGTGCGCGCCGAACCCCCGGTCGACGTACGCGTCACCGGCACCGTCACCAGGCTGCGCCGTCCGCGACCGACCGGGGGCGGCACCATCCGGCTGCGCGTCCTGGCGGGCGCCGACGTCCGGCACATACGTGTCGTCCTTCCCGAGGAGGGGTACCGCATCGCGGCCCAGGCGCACCTGGTCGGGCTGCCCGTCCGGCTCTCCGGGCGGTTGGAGCGCCGTACCGGCTTCCGCCACCTCACCCACCCCTCCGCGCCGGTTCCCGTCCACGTCGACGAGGCCGACCGCGACCGGCTGCTGAAGGCGCTGCACGGCGGAGTCGACACCTTCGAGGACTCCTTCGGCGGCTGACGGTGCCCGACGGCGGCTGACGGCGCCCGCCGTGCAGGCGGCGTCGCCCCCGCGGAGGGACCGGCGCCAATCGCTTCGCGGTACACCCGCGCGGCTCGGTAGGATTCAGCGGTGCAGCATTCCGCTGCCGGATTCTGTGGGACATACGTCAGGAGCAACCGGTGTCAGACGTCCGTGTGATCATCAAACGCGATTCCGAGGAGCAGGAAGAGCGGCTGGTCACCACGGGCACGACGGCGGCCGAGCTCTTCGACGGCGACCGCACCGTCGTGGCCGCGCGTGTGGGCGGCCTGCTCAAGGACCTCGCGTACGAGGTAGCCGACGGCGACGTGGTCGAACCCGTGGGGATCGCCAGCCCGGACGGCCTCGACATCCTGCGCCACTCCACCGCCCATGTGATGGCCCAGGCCGTGCAGGAGCTCTTCCCGGAGGCCAAGCTCGGCATCGGCCCGCCGATCAAGGACGGCTTCTACTACGACTTCGACGTCGAGAAGCCCTTCCACCCCGACGACCTCAAGCGCATCGAGAAGAAGATGCAGGAGATCGTCAAGCGCGGGCAGCGCTTCTCCCGCCGTGCCGTCAGCGACGACGCGGCCCGCGAGGAACTCGCGAAGGAGCCCTACAAGCTGGAGCTGATCGGACTCAAGGGCTCCGCCGCCGAGGCCGCCGAGGGCGCCTCGGCGGAGGTCGGCGCCGGCGAGCTGACGATCTACGACAACCTGGACGCCAAGACCGGCGAGCTGTGCTGGAAGGATCTCTGCCGCGGTCCCCACCTGCCCACCACCCGGCTCATCCCGGCGTTCAAGCTGATGCGCTCGGCCGCCGCCTACTGGCGCGGCAGCGAGAAGAACAAGCAGCTGCAGCGGATCTACGGCACCGCCTGGCCGTCCAAGGACGAGCTCAAGGAGTATCTGGACTTCCTCGTCGAGGCCGAGAAGCGCGACCACCGCAAGCTCGGCGCCGAGCTCGACCTGTTCTCCATCCCGGAGCAGATCGGCTCGGGCCTGGCGGTCTTCCACCCCAAGGGCGGCATCATCCGCCGGGTCATGGAAGACTACTCGCGCCGCCGCCACGAGGAGGAGGGCTACGAGTTCGTCTACACCCCGCACGCCACCAAGGGGAAGCTCTTCGAGACCTCCGGCCACCTGGACTGGTACGCCGACGGCATGTACCCGCCCATGCAGCTCGACGAGGGCGTGGACTACTACCTCAAGCCCATGAACTGCCCGATGCACAACCTGGTCTTCGACGCGCGCGGCCGCTCCTACCGCGAACTGCCGCTGCGCCTGTTCGAGTTCGGCACCGTGTACCGGTACGAGAAGTCGGGTGTCGTGCACGGCCTCACCCGCGCCCGCGGGTTCACCCAGGACGACGCGCACATCTACTGCACCAAGGAGCAGATGGCGGACGAGCTCGACAAGACGCTCACCTTCGTCCTCAACCTGCTGCGCGACTACGGTCTGACCGACTTCTACCTGGAGCTGTCCACCAAGGACCCGGAGAAGTTCGTCGGCTCCGACGAGATCTGGGAGGAGGCCACGGAGACGCTGCGGAAGGTGGCGGAGAAGCAGGGCCTCCCGCTCGTCCCCGACCCGGGTGGCGCCGCGTTCTACGGTCCCAAGATCTCCGTCCAGGCCAAGGACGCCATCGGCCGCACCTGGCAGATGTCGACCGTGCAGCTCGACTTCAACCTGCCCGAGCGCTTCGATCTGGAGTACACGGCGGCCGACGGTTCCAAGCAGCGCCCGGTCATGATCCACCGCGCGCTCTTCGGATCCATCGAGCGCTTCTTCGCCGTGCTGCTGGAGCACTACGCGGGCGCGTTCCCGGCCTGGCTGGCCCCCGTCCAGGCGGTCGGCATCCCGATCGGCGACGCGCACGTGTCCTACCTGCAGGACTTCGCCGCCGAGGCGAAGAAGAAGGGTCTGCGGGTCGAGGTGGACGCCTCCGCCGACCGGATGCAGAAGAAGATCCGCAACGCGCAGCGCAGCAAGGTGCCGTTCATGGTCATCGTCGGTGACGAGGACATGGCGGCGGGGTCGGTCTCCTTCCGCTACCGGGACGGCTCGCAGAAGAACGGCATCCCGCGCGACGAGGCGATCGCCGAGATCGCCAAGGCCGTGGAGGACCGCGTCCAGGTCTGAGCGACCGGACGCACCGGGGCCCCGGAGGCTATTCGCCCTCCGGGGGCCCCGGTGCGTCGGGCCGCTCCTCGGGTCGGCGGAAGCTTTTGATCAGCCAGGACGAGAAGGACCCGACGACCGCGCCGATCAGGATCACGCCCAGGAACATCACGCCCACGGCGATCACCCGCCCGCGCACCGTCACGGGGACCAGGTCGCCGTACCCGGTCGTGGTGATCGTGGAGCAGAGCCACCACACCGACTGGCCGTAGGTGCGGATCTCCGCGCCGGAGGCGTACCGCTCGTCCGCGTAGACCTGCAGGCTCGCCGCGAAGCCGAGCAGCAGGGCGCTGAGCCCTGCGTAGGCCATGACCCGAACCTCCAGGGAGAGCCGCGGCCGCTGGTAGCGGTTCTGCATCTGTCCGTAGAACTGCAGCATGCGCAGCGGGCGCAGCAGCGGCATGAACACCACCACCAGGTCGAGCCAGCGCCGGCGGACGTACGTCCAGCGGTCCGGCGCGACGGCCACTCGGACCACGTAGTCCAGCACGAAGAGTCCCCAGGTCGCGAGGGTGATCAGGAGCAGTAGGTCCGACCAGCCGGGCGGCAGGTCCGGGACGAGCACGCGCACCGCGTACGTGACGAGGAACACCAGGGACGCGAGGGACAGCGGCACGCTGCCCCAACGCTCCCATTCACGCAGCCGCCGCTCGTCATCCATGGGCATGGGGCCAGCATCGGCCCCGCCGCCCGGAGTGCCCCCGGCGACACGCAGGGCGGGGACGACGCCATATGCTGCAAGGCATGACGAGTGAGCCGGAACTGCAGAACGGAGTGGGGACGCAGGACGCGTTCCAGCGCCTGTGGACACCACACCGCATGGCGTACATCCAGGGCGAGAACAAGCCGACCGGCCCCGGGGCCGGGGACGGCTGCCCCTTCTGTGTGATTCCGGAGATGAGCGACGAGGACGGGCTCGTCATCGCGCGCGGAGACGCCGTCTACGCGGTCCTGAACCTCTACCCCTACAACGGCGGCCATCTGATGGTGGTGCCCTACCGCCATGTCGCGGACTACACCGACCTCGACGGGCCGGAGACCGCTGAGCTCGCGGAGTTCACCAAGCGCGCCATGGTCGCGCTGCGCTCCGCCTCTGGCGCGCACGGCTTCAACATCGGCATGAACCAGGGCGCATCGGCGGGCGCGGGGATCGCCGCGCACCTGCACCAGCACGTGGTACCGCGCTGGGGCGGGGACACCAACTTCATGCCGGTGGTCGGGCACACCAAGGTGCTGCCGCAGCTCCTCGCCGACACGCGCAAGATGCTCGCCGACGCCTGGCCGGCCGGCTGACCGCCGCGCCGCGGCGTCCACCGCCTACGCGGCGGCGCCCGCGGTCGGTCCGGAAGCCGGGGGCGGGGCCGGTTCCGCCCCCCCGGCTCCGCCCCGTCCCTGACTGCCCTCAGCCCTGACGTCCCACCCCGCCGGGCCTCGTCAGTAGACGTCGACGTCGTCGGGCGAGGCGTCCTGCACCGTGTTGCTCAGGATGCCCGAGCGGTTGTCGAACTTCGAGACGTCGACGCCGTTCTCCGCCATGACGGAGATGGCCGCGGAGTGCACCGCGCGGAGCACCGGGGTGGCGGCGCGCAGCGCGTCGTCGGCCATGAAGCGGTGCGTCCACGGCGTCGAGGCCCAGCTGTGCCGCAGACCGAAGGGCTCGGGCAGGGTGATCTTGCCACCGAGGTGGTCGAGTATCTGGGGGAAGCGCGTCAAAGGGGCGCGGGCAGCGAGCCGGACCACCTCGTCGCTCCCTACGAGGGGCAGCTGCACCTTCTTCTTCTCCCAGAACTTGAGCGGGTGGGCCACCTCCTTCTCCTTGGCCTCCGGCGCCGTGGTGAACAGGGAGAGCACGGGGCCGAGGGCGTGCCCGGTCACCTCGACCCGCAGGGTGCTCGCCAGCACGGTCACGGTGACCATCATGGTGATCACCAACTGGCCGTCCCAGACCACGAACTGCACGCCCAGATAGTGCCGGTTGCCCTTGTCGAACTGCTGCTCGTTGCAGATCCGCTGGATCTCGAAGTCCCGGACGACGTAGCCGTCGACATCCGTTCCGGTGGGCCGGGTGATCTTCTTCGCGTCCGCACCGACATGGGAGACGATCCAGTGCTGCACGTGCGGCTTGGGGAAGCCGCCGGTGTGCAGGGGGCCGAGCTCCAGTGAGCGCAGCCTGCCGTGGATCGCCTTGATCACGTCCCAGCTGCGGAACGGGTGGATCTCGCTCAGGCCCTCGCGCGGGGTGAGTTCCTCGGCCATGCGCCAGGCGCCCCAGCGGGCGCCCATGCCGAGTATGCCCTTGTGGCCGGCGTAGAAGACCACGTTGCTCTGCTGCTCGGCGGAGAGCTTGGCCAGGTTCTGGCGCAGGGTCTCGGCGCGTGTCTGGTGGGGGTTGCGCGGCACGGCCTCGGGGATCTTGGCGCCGACACCGCTGCCGGAGACCAGGCCCGCCCAGCGTTCGCGCAGATCCTTGGCGGTCTGCTCGCAGATGCGCTGCGCCCAGAACCAGCCGAGCACCGGGGCCACCAGCATCACCCGCAGGTACTGCGACCAGAAGCCGGCGAGCGGCGGGTTGACGATGAACAGGAGGGTGAGGAAGCCGACCACGACGAACACCACCGAGCCGAGCAGCCCCGCCCGGGAGTTCTCGGGCTTCCGTATGGCGGCCCGCAGTTGGAAGGCGCCCAGCCAGATCAGCGTCCCCGGAAGGAAGAGCAGGCCGAACACGGCCATGACGGCCGTCAGCTTGGTGTCGCGTTCCTGGCGGATCCGGTTGGCGGCGAGGCAGTGCTCGACGACGGTCTGCGGCTCGGCGCCGAAGGACTGCACCAACTCGTTGCGTCCGGCGCCGAGCATCCGGTTCTGCACGGCGCGGGCGAAGGCCTCGCCCAGATTCGCCCGCAGCAGCTGGATCTTCGGCTCCGTGGCCGACGACACACCGTTGTCGGCCTCCGACAGGGCCTTCAGGGGGGTGTCGCGGTACGCGGCCGAAGCGAGCGCCTGGGTGGCTCCCGTCTGCCCGTCGGAACCGCTCAGCGGTATCTGCGCGCCCGGGCTCAGGAAGTCGAAACCGTCGGTCACTGCCGCCCCCTTCTGGTCCCCGCCCGCGCGGAAGTGAACCCGTCCCGGCCCTTTCCCCTGCCGCGGCGCCGCCACACCTGCGACACCGCCCACCCAGCGTATACGGGGCATGTGACATGCGTCATCGGCCCGGCGGAAGAAGATCGTCCGCCGGGCCGTCGACCTCCCGCTCGCAGCAGCTGCTCGGGGGCTACTTGCCGGAGTCCTTCCCGTGCTGCTCCCTCAGCCTCTGCGCCAGCTGAGGCGGCATCGGCTCATGCCGCGCGTAGCTGCGGCCGTACCGTCCGGTGCCGTGCGACAGCGACCTCAGATCGACCGCGTAGCGCCCGATCTCGATCTCCGGTACCTCGGCCCGCACCAATGTGCGCCCCTGGCCCACCGGTTCGGTGCCCAGCACCCGGCCGCGGCGGCCGCACAGGTCGCTCATGACCGGCCCGACGTATTCGTCGGGCACCATCACCCGGATCTCGCTGACGGGTTCGAGCAGGTGGATGCGGCACTGCGAGGCCGCCTCGCGCAGGGCGAGCGCGCCCGCCGTCTGGAAGGCGGCGTCGGAGGAGTCCACGGAGTGCGCCTTGCCGTCGACCAGGGTGATGCGGATGTCCTCGACCGGGAAGCCCAGGGCCACGCCCTTGGCGGCCTGGGCACGTACGCCCTTCTCCACCGAGGGGATGAACTGCCGGGGGACGGCGCCGCCGACGACCTTGTCGACGAAGTCGATGCCGGAGCCGACAGGCAGCGGTTCGACCTCGATGTCGCAGATGGCGTACTGGCCGTGCCCGCCGGACTGCTTGACGTGCCGTCCGCGCGCCGCCGTCCTCTCGCCGAAGGTCTCGCGCAGCGCCACCTTGTGCGGCACGGCGTCGACCTGCACGCCGTAGCGCGTGCGCAGCCGCTCCAGCGCCACGTCCATATGCGCCTCCCCGAGGCACCACAGCACGACCTGCCGGGTGTCCGGGTTCTGCTCCAGCCGCATCGTGGGGTCCTCGGCGACGAGCCGGGACAGGCCGACGGACAGCTTGTCCTCGTCGGCCTTGCTGTGCGCCCGGATCGCGACCGGCAGCAGCGGGTCCGGCATCAGCCAGGGCTCCATCAGCAGGGGGTCGTCCTTGGCGGAGAGCGTGTCGCCGGTCTCCGCGCGGCTCAGCTTGGCGACGCAGACGAGGTCTCCCGCCACGCAGTGCGGCACCGTGCGCTGGTGCTTGCCGAAGGGCGAGGACAGGGCGCCGACGCGCTCGTCGACGTCGTGGTCCTCGTGGCCGCGGTCCTCCAGGCCGTGACCCGAGACGTGGACCGTCTCGTCGGGGCGCAGGGTTCCGGAGAAGACCCGCACGAGGCTGATCCGCCCCACATAGGGGTCGGAGGAGGTCTTCACGACCTCGGCGGCCAGCGGCCCTTCCGGGTCGCAGGCCAGCTGCGGGTGCGCGGTGCCCTGCGGCGTCGTGACGTGCGGGATCCCGCGCTCCAGCGGCGTCGGGAAGCCGCCGGTGATCAGATCCAGCAGCTCCACGGTGCCGATGCCCTGCCGGCAGCCCTCGGCGGCGGGCGCGGCGGCCAGCACGGGATGGAAGGAGCCGCGTGCCACGGCCCGCTCCAAGTCCTGGACCAGCGTCTTGAGGTCGAGTTCCTCGCCGCCGAGATAGCGGTCCATCAGGGTCTCGTCCTCGCTCTCGGCGATGATCCCCTCGATGAGCCGGGCCCGCGCCTCCCGCATCCGCGGCAGCTGCCCCTCGTCCGGGGGGCGCTCCTCGCGTCTGCCGGAGGAGTAGTCGTAGACCCGCTGCGACAGCAGGCCGACGAGCCCGGTCACGGGCGCGTGGCCCTCCGCGGTCTGCTCTCCGTGCAGCGGGAGGTACAGCGGCAGCACCGCGTCGGGGGAGTCGCCCCCGAAGGCCTCGCGGCAGGTCTCGGTCATCTCGTCGAAGTCGGCCCGGGCCGACTCCAGGTGCGTGACGACGACCGCGCGCGGCATGCCGACCGCCGCGCACTCCTCCCAGACCATGCGGGTCGCCCCGTCGACGCCGTCGGCCGCCGAGACGACGAAGAGGGCCGCGTCCGCGGCGCGCAGACCGGCCCTGAGCTCCCCCACGAAGTCGGCGTACCCGGGGGAGTCCAGCAGATTGATCTTGATTCCGTCCCACTCCACCGGTACGAGCGAGAGCTGTACCGAGCGCTGCTGACGGTGTTCGATCTCGTCGTGGTCGGAGACGGTCGCCCCGTCGGCCACCTGCCCGGCGCGGTTCACCGCCCCTGTCGCCAGGGCGAGCGCCTCGACCAGTGTCGTCTTCCCGGAGCCACTGTGGCCGACCAGCACCACGTTGCGTACGTCCTCGGGCCGGTCGGCCGCCCGTGCCCTTCCGGCGGCTCCCGGACCTGCCTCTCTCCTGTCACCCATGTGCCTCGCCTCCCGGTCCGTCACGGCATGGGGACTGGCGCCACGGGAGACCACCCGCCCAGGCGGTCTGCAATGGCGCCCGCGGTAATTCGACCTTCCCACGCGCCTCACGGCGCGTCCATACGTCGTACGGGCCGCGACGGGACGGGAGCCAGCGAGATGTGCCGGAACGCGCCTGGCTACGATGGGCCAGCCGGGCGGCCGACGGGGCCGCGCCGGGGGACCCACGAACCACCGGGAAGGCCATGCTGAACAAGTACGCGCGTGCTTTCTTCACGCGTGTTCTCACACCGTTCGCCGCGTTCCTGCTGCGCCGGGGCGTCAGCCCGGACACGGTCACGCTCATCGGTACGGGAGGCGTGGTCGCGGGAGCGCTGGTCTTCTACCCCAGGGGCGAGTTCTTCTGGGGCACGGTTGTCATCACGCTCTTCGTCTTCTCCGACCTGGTCGACGGCAACATGGCCCGCCAGGCGGGCGTCTCAAGCCGCTGGGGAGCCTTCCTGGACTCCACCCTGGACCGGGTCGCCGACGCGGCGATCTTCGGGGGGCTGGCGATGTGGTACGCCGGCGGCGGCGACAACCTCGTGCTGTGCGCAGTGACGATCTTCTGCCTCGCCAGCGGCCAGGTGGTCTCGTACACCAAGGCGCGCGGTGAGAGCATCGGACTGCCGGTCGCGGTGAACGGCCTGGTCGAACGGGCCGAGCGACTGGTGATCTCACTGGTCGCCTGCGGTTTCGCCGGGCTCCACACGTTCGGTGTGCCCGGCATCCAGTGGCTGCTGCCGATCGCCCTGTGGATCGTGGCCGTCGGCAGCCTGGTGACGTTGGTGCAGCGGGTGATCACCGTGCGCCGCGAGGCCTTCGAGGCGGACGCGGCAGCGCGCGAAGGGAGCGGGACGGCGTGAAGGACGGGCTGGCCGACGCGCTGTACGGGCTGGGCTGGGGCGCGGTCAAACGACTGCCGGAACCCGCTGCGGCGCGGCTCGGCCGGTCCATCGCCGACCTGGCCTGGAGCCGCCGCGGCCAGGGCGTCCAGCGCCTGGAGTCCAACCTGGCCAAGGTGGTGCCCGACGCCGACGAGACCCGGCTGCGCGAGCTGTCGAAGGCCGGCATGCGCTCGTACCTGCGCTACTGGATGGAGTCCTTCCGACTGCCGGCCTGGGGCGAGGAGCGCATCCGCTCCTCCTTCGAGCCGGAGGGCCTGCACCACCTGAAGGAGGGCCTGGCAGCGGGCCGCGGCGTCGTCCTCGCCCTGCCCCACATGGCCAACTGGGACCTGGCGGGCGCGTGGGTCACCACCGGGCTCGGGGTGCCCTTCACCACCGTCGCCGAGCGCCTGAAGCCGGAGAGCCTCTACGACCGCTTCGTCGCCTACCGCGAGGGCCTGGGCATGGAGGTGCTGCCGCACACCGGCGGCGCCGCCTTCGGGGCGCTGGCCCGGCGACTGCGCGCCGGCGGCCTGGTGTGCCTGGTGGCCGACCGCGACCTGTCCGCCTCCGGCGTCGAGGTGGACTTCTTCGGCGAGGCCACCCGTATGCCGGCGGGCCCCGCCCTGCTCGCCCAGCAGACCGGTGCGCTGCTGCTGCCGGTCACCCTCTGGTACGACGACTCGCCCCGCCTCAAGGGCCGCGTGCACACGGCGATCGAGGTGCCGGAGGGCGGCACGCGGGCGCAGCGGACCGCCGTCATGACGCAGCGCCTGGCGGACGTCTTCGCCGCCGGCATCGCCGAGCACCCCGAGGACTGGCACATGCTGCAGCGGCTGTGGCTCGCCGACCTCGAACCGCGGCCGGACGCGCCGGCCGGGCAACCCGGGGGCCGCGGCGCGGCGTCCTCCCCGGTGTCCGGCGACCCCTTCGACCGCTCCGGAACGGAGACACCTTGAGGATCGGGATCGTCAGCCCGTACTCGTGGGACGTCCCCGGCGGCGTCCAGTTCCACATCCGCGACCTCGCCGAGCACCTCATCGCGCTCGGCCACGAGGTCTCCGTTCTGGCACCGGCCGACGAGGACACCCCGCTGCCGCCGTACGTCGTCTCCTCCGGCCGCGCCGTGCCCGTGCCCTACAACGGCTCGGTCGCACGGCTCAACTTCGGGTTCCTGTCGGCCGCGCGGGTGCGCCGCTGGCTGCACGAGGGCGCCTTTGACGTCATCCACGTCCACGAGCCCTCCTCGCCCTCCCTCGGCCTGCTGACCTGCTGGGCCGCCCAGGGGCCGATCGTGGCCACCTTCCACACCTCCAACCCGCGCTCCCGGGCGATGATCGCCGCCTACCCGATCCTGCAGGCCGCGCTGGAGAAGATCAGCGCCCGCATCGCGGTCAGCGAGTACGCCCGGCGCACCCTGGTCGAGCACCTGGGCGGCGACGCCGTGGTCATCCCGAACGGCGTCGACGTGGGTTTCTTCGCCGACGCCGAGCCCAAGGCGGAGTGGCAGGGCGGGGGCGCGGAGGACGAGCGGACCATCGGGTTCATCGGACGGATCGACGAGCCGCGCAAGGGCCTGCCCGTGCTGATGAAGGCCCTGCCGAGGATCCTCGCCGAGCGGCCGCGCACCCGGCTGCTGGTCGCCGGGCGCGGCGACGAGGCCGAGGCCGTGGCGGGCCTGCCCGAGCAGATGCGCGACCGGGTCGAGTTCCTCGGCATGGTCAGCGACGAGGACAAGGCGCGGCTGCTGCGCAGCGTCGACCTGTATGTGGCGCCCAACACCGGGGGCGAGAGCTTCGGGATCATCCTCGTCGAGGCCATGTCGGCCGGGGCGCCCGTGCTCGCCAGCGACCTGGACGCCTTCCGACAGGTGCTCGACGGCGGCGCGGCCGGCGACCTCTTCCCCAACGAGGACCCGGAGGCGCTGGCGGCCTCGGCCGTGCGGCTGCTGGGCGACGCGGACCGCCGCGGGCGGCTGCGCGAGCTGGGCTCCCGGCACGTGCGGCGCTTCGACTGGTCGGTGGTGGCCGCGGACATCCTCGACGTCTACGAGACGGTCACCGCGGGCGCCGCGTCGGTCGCCGCCGACGAGCGGGTGGGCCGGCGCGGCCGCTTCGGTTTCGCCCGCGACTGACCGGGGACGGCTCTACTCGCGCCGAGCCGCCCCGGGGCGGGCCTGCTACGCGTCTCGGCGACGCTGCGGCTGTCCCGTGGCCGCGTCGCCGCCCTCGCGGCGATCCCGGCCTCGCAGCGGACCCCGGGCGGGGCCGGCGCCGGTGAGGACGTGACAGGCCGGAGCGCGCCGCCGTGGCCCCGTGTCCCGGCCCGCCACCGCGGGCCCCGTCGTCCGCACGGCGGGCCGCACCAGGCGCACCGGTAGCCTTGCGGTCCGTGACCACCTTCATCTGGGTCGCCGTGGCGCTGATCGCCGTCGGCCTCTACCTGAGCTGGACCGCGGGGCGGCTGGACCGTCTGCACGCCCGGATCGACGCCGCGCGGGCCGCGCTGGACGCGCAACTGCTGCGCAGGGCCTCCGTGGCGCAGGAGCTGGCCACCGCCGGGGTGCTGGACCCCGCGGCGAGCATCGTGCTCTACGAGGCGGCCCACTCCGCCCGGCAGGCGCAGGACGAGCAGCGAGAGGTGGCCGAGAGCGAACTGAGCCAGGCGCTGCGGGCCGTCTTCGCCGAGCCCGACGCGGTCGACGCCGTCCGGGCGGCCCCCGGCGGCGACGAGGCCGCCCACGAGCTCACCCAGGCGGTGCGCCGGGTGCCGATGGCCCGGCGCTTCCACAACGACGCCGTGCGCGCCGCCAGGGCGCTGCGTGAGCACCGCAAGGTGCGCTGGTTCCGGCTCGCCGGGCACGCGCCGCAGCCGGTGACCTTCGAGATGGACGACGAGCCCCCGGCCGTCCTGACCGCCGAGGGCCTGGCAGGCCACTGAGGAGCGATTGGCCCTTTTGTGGTCCGGTTCGTGCGGTCCACCATGAAAGGCAGAGCAGCCATCGGTGTCCCCCGGTCGGCTGCGCGGGCAGGGCAGGCAGGCGAGGCAGGCCGGTCCGGCGGGCAGGGCCGGGGGACGCCGGGGTCGCCGCCACCCCGCAGTTGAGTCTCCGAGTGAGGTTTCCGTGTCCACCACGCTTCCCAGCACCCCCGAGTCCCCCCAGACCGGCACCGCGCGCGTCAAGCGCGGCATGGCCGAGCAGCTCAAGGGCGGCGTGATCATGGACGTCGTCACCCCTGAGCAGGCCAAGATCGCCGAGGACGCGGGCGCCGTCGCCGTCATGGCGCTGGAGCGGGTCCCGGCCGACATCCGCAAGGACGGCGGCGTCGCCCGCATGTCCGACCCGGACATGATCGAGGGCATCATCGACGCCGTCTCGATCCCGGTCATGGCCAAGTCCCGCATCGGGCACTTCGTCGAGGCCCAGGTCCTGCAGTCGCTCGGCGTCGACTACATCGACGAGTCCGAGGTCCTCACCCCGGCCGATGAGGTCAACCACTCCGACAAGTGGGCCTTCACCACCCCCTTCGTCTGCGGCGCCACCAACCTGGGCGAGGCCCTGCGCCGCATCGCGGAGGGCGCGGCCATGATCCGCTCCAAGGGCGAGGCCGGCACCGGCAACGTCGTCGAGGCCGTCCGCCACCTGCGCCAGATCAAGAACGAGATCGCCCGCCTGCGCGGCTTCGACAACCACGAGCTGTACGCCGCCGCCAAGGAGCTGCGCGCCCCGTACGAGCTCGTCAAGGAGGTCGCCGAGCTCGGCAAGCTGCCCGTGGTGCTGTTCTCCGCCGGTGGTGTCGCCACCCCGGCCGACGCCGCCCTGATGCGTCAGCTCGGCGCCGAGGGCGTGTTCGTCGGCTCCGGCATCTTCAAGTCCGGCGACCCGGCCAAGCGCGCCGCCGCCATCGTGAAGGCCACCACCTTCTACGACGACCCCAAGATCATCGCGGACGCCTCCCGCAATCTGGGCGAGGCCATGGTCGGCATCAACTGCGACACCCTCCCCGAGGCCGAGCGCTACGCCAACCGCGGCTGGTAGGCGTCCCGCGCCCCAGTGCCGCTGATGGGCAGGCCGGCCGCGGCCTGCCCATCCTCCGTTGCCCCACCCGACGTCCGGAAGGCCCCGCACCCGTGTCCAGCAGCACCGCCACCATCGGAGTCCTCGCCCTGCAGGGCGACGTACGCGAGCACCTGGTCGCGCTCGCCGAGGCCGACGCCCTGGCCCGCCCCGTGCGGCGGCCCGAGGAACTGGCCGAGGTGGACGGTCTGGTGGTCCCGGGCGGCGAGTCGACCACGATGTCCAAACTCGCCGCGTTGTTCGGCCTGATGGAGCCGCTGCGCGACCGCATCCGGGAGGGGCTGCCGGTCTACGGAACCTGTGCGGGCATGATCATGCTCGCGGACAAGATCCTGGACGGCAGGGACGACCAGGAGACCTTCGGCGGGATCGACATGATCGTGCGCCGCAACGCCTTCGGTCGGCAGAACGAGTCCTTCGAGACCGCGGTCGAGATCGAGGGAGTGGAAGGCGGCCCGGTCGAGGGCGTCTTCATCCGTGCTCCCTGGGTCGAGTCAACCGGCGACGCGGTCGCCACGCTGGCCCGTCTCGATGACGGAACGATCGTCGCCGTGCGCCAGGGCAACCTGCTGGCCACCTCGTTCCACCCCGAACTGACCGGAGACCACCGGGTGCACCGGTACTTCGTCGACATGGTGCGCGCAGCCCGGTGATGTGATCCCGGTAGGATCGCAGTGTTCGTGAAGCAATCGGTGACGTGAAGGAGACAGGCTGATGTCCGGCCACTCTAAATGGGCTACGACGAAGCACAAGAAGGCCGTGATTGACGCCAAGCGCGGCAAGCTCTTCGCGAAGCTGATCAAGAACATCGAGGTCGCCGCGCGTGCCGGCGGCGCCGACGTCAGCGGCAACCCCACCCTCTTCGACGCCATCCAGAAGGCCAAGAAGAGCTCGGTTCCCAACAAGAACATCGACAGCGCGGTCAAGCGCGGCGCCGGTCTCGAGGCGGGCGGCGCCGACTACGAGACGATCATGTACGAAGGCTACGGCCCCAACGGCGTCGCGGTGCTCATCGAGTGCCTCACCGACAACCGCAACCGCGCCGCCTCCGACGTGCGCGTCGCCATGACCCGCAACGGCGGCTCCATGGCCGACCCTGGTTCGGTGTCCTACCTGTTCAACCGCAAGGGCGTCGTGATCGTCCCCAAGGGCGAGCTCACGGAGGACGACGTGCTCGGCGCCGTCCTGGACGCCGGCGCGGAGGAGGTCAACGACCTCGGCGAGTCCTTCGAGGTGCTCAGCGAGGCCACCGACCTGGTCGCGGTGCGCTCGGCGCTGCAGGAGGCCGGCATCGACTACGACTCCGCGGAGGCCAACTTCGTCCCCACCATGCAGGTGGAGCTCGACGAGGAGGGCGCCCGCAAGATCTTCAAGCTCGTCGACGCGCTCGAGGACAGCGACGACGTGCAGAACGTCTTCGCCAACTTCGACGTCTCCGACGAGGTCATGGAGAAGGTCGAGGCCTGATCCGGCCGCCAGGACGCACGGCGGGACGGCGGTCCGTGGAGATGACACACCTCCACCGGGCCGCCGTCGTTGTCGGTGGCACCCGATAGCCTCCCCGGAACAGGCGAGACGGCTGTTCGAGCAAGGGAGGGGTGCGGTGCGAGTGCTGGGCGTGGACCCGGGACTGACCCGCTGCGGCATCGGCGTGGTGGACGGGGCTCCGGGCAAGCCGCTGCGTATGGCGGGGGTCGGCGTCGTCCGCACCCCGGCGGAGGCCGCCATCGGCCACCGCCTCGTGCTGGTCGAACGCGGCATAGAGGGCTGGCTGGACGAGTACGCGCCCGAGGCGGTCGCCGTGGAGCGGGTCTTCAGCCAGCACAACGTGCGCACCGTGATGGGCACCGCCCAGGCCAGCGCGGTCGCCATCCTCTGCGCGTCCCGCCGCGGGCTGCCGGTGCACCTGCACACCCCCAGTGAGGTCAAGGCCGCCGTCACCGGCAGCGGCAGGGCCGACAAGGCCCAGGTCGGGGCCATGGTCACCCGCTTGCTGCGGCTCGACGCCCCGCCCAAGCCCGCCGACGCCGCCGACGCACTGGCGCTCGCCATCTGCCACATCTGGCGCGGCACCGCGAGCAACCGCCTCCAGCAGGCCGTCGCCCGAGCACGAATCCAGGAGCCCAGCACATGATCGCCTTCGTCAGCGGGCCGGTGGCCGCCCTCGCCCCCGACACAGCCGTGATCGAGGTCGGCGGCATCGGGATGGCCGTCCAGTGCTCCCCGGGCACCCTCGCCGGGCTGCGCGTGGGAGAGCAGGCCCGGCTCGCCACCTCCCTCGTCGTCCGCGAGGACTCCCTGACCCTGTACGGCTTCGCCGACGACGACGAGCGCCAGGTCTTCGAACTGCTCCAGACCGCCAGCGGAGTCGGCCCCCGGCTCGCCCAGGCCATGCTCGCCGTGCACAGCCCGGACGCGCTGCGCACGGCCGTCGCCGGCGGTGACGAGAAGGCCCTCACCGCCGTCCCGGGCATCGGCAAGAAGGGCGCCCAGCGGCTGCTGCTGGAGCTCAAGGACCGCCTCGGCGCGCCCGTGGGCGGCGCGGCGGGCGCCTCGGCGACCGCGAGGGCCGCCGGACCCGCCTCGTGGCGGGAGCAGCTGCACGCCGCGCTGATCGGCCTCGGCTACCAGCCGCGCGAGGCGGAGGAGGCCGTCGCCGCCGTCGCCCCGCAGGCCGAGGCGAGCGCCGACCCGCAGGTCGGAGCCCTCCTGCGGGCCGCCCTGCAGACCCTGAACCGAGCCCGCTGACCCTGGCCCGCCGAGCGTAAGGCGCACCGAAGTGAACTGGGACGACGAGTCCGTACCGACCACCGACGACCGTCTCGTCGGCGCCGCCGCCGACGGCGAGGACCAGGCCGTCGAGGCGGCGCTGCGCCCCAAGGCGCTGGAGGAGTTCGTCGGGCAGGAGCGGGTCAGGGAGCAGCTCGATCTGGTGCTGCAGGCCGCGCGCCGGCGCGGCGGCACCGCGGACCACGTGCTGCTCTCCGGCGCCCCGGGGCTCGGCAAGACGACCCTGTCGATGATCATCGCGGCCGAGATGGGCGCCCCGATCCGCATCACCTCCGGCCCCGCCATCCAGCACGCCGGGGACCTCGCCGCCATCCTCTCCTCCCTCGCCGAGGGCGAGGTGCTCTTCCTCGACGAGATCCACCGGATGTCCCGGCCCGCCGAGGAGATGCTCTACATGGCGATGGAGGACTTCCGGGTGGACGTCATCGTGGGCAAGGGCCCCGGCGCCACCGCCATCCCCCTCGAACTGCCGCCGTTCACCCTGGTCGGCGCCACCACCCGGGCCGGTCTGCTGCCGCCGCCGCTGCGCGACCGCTTCGGCTTCACCGGGCACATGGAGTTCTACGCCCCGGCCGAACTGGAGCGGGTCATCCGCCGTTCCGCGCTCCTGCTGGACGTCGAGATCGAGTCCGAGGGAGCCGCCGAGATCGCCGGCCGCTCCCGGGGCACCCCGCGTATCGCCAACCGACTCCTGCGCCGGGTAAGGGACTTCGCGCAGGTGAAGGCCGACGGCGTGATCACACGCGAGGTCGCCGCACAGGCCCTCGAGGTGTACGAGGTCGACGGCCGCGGCCTGGACCGGCTGGACCGCGCCGTACTGCGGGCGCTGCTGGGGCTCTTCGGCGGCGGACCGGTGGGGCTGTCGACACTGGCGGTGGCCGTGGGGGAGGAGCGGGAGACGGTGGAGGAGGTGGCGGAGCCGTTCCTGGTCCGGGAGGGGCTCCTGGCGCGCACACCCCGTGGCCGCGTCGCCACTCCGGCCGCGTGGGCACACCTCGGACTCGTCCCGCCACAGGGCGGCGGACCCGGGCAAGACGGGCTCTTCGGCCCTTGACGGCGGGGAGACTCGCCGCCGCAGGAACCTCGGTGTAATGCTTGGCATTGTTCCACCGGCGAACGAACGCTTAGACTCCGCCGACGTCGTCCCTCCGGGACCGACAGCCCCAACCCCCGTAGACCAGGCCCGAGCGGCCGTGCGAAGGATCGTCAAGACACCATGAATCCGGTTCAAATCCTGCCTTTCGTCCTGATCATCGGTGTCATGCTGCTGATGACCCGCTCCGCGAAGAACCGGCAGCGCCAGGCCACCCAGATGCGTGACCAGATGGCCTCCGGCTCGGGCGTCCGGACGATCGGCGGCATGTACGCCGTCGTCAAGGAGGTCCACGAGGACACGGTCCTGCTGGAGCTGGCCGACGGCGTCCACGCGCACTTCGCCAAGAACGCCATCGCCGCGGTCCTCGACCAGGCCGAGTACGACCGCATCGTCCACGGCATCGAGCCCGCGCCCGAGCTCGAGGCGCAGGGCGCTGACGACAGCGAGGACGCCAAGCCGGGCGAGGCCGTCGACCTGAGCAAGTCCGCCGGCGAGGCCGCGACCGCGGACGCCCCCGAGACGGACGGCACCGACAAGAAGTAACGGCCCGCCCGGTACTTTTCCTGGGTCGGCAAGTCCGTACTACTCATCGTGCCGCCCTGCTGCGCGCAGGTCGCAGGGCGGTTGGACAGGGAGAATCGAGAAGGTGGCAGCACCGAAGAGGGGCCGTAGGCCCTCGGGGAGCCAGGGGTACCCCGGGCGGGCGCTGGCAGTGATCCTGCTGGCCATCGTGGCGCTCACCGGAGGGATGTTCCTTTCCGGCCACACCACCCCCCGGCTGGGCATCGACCTCGCCGGCGGTACGAGCATCACGCTGACGGCCAAGAGCGACCAGGCCGGCGCGATCAACAAGACCAACATGGAGACCGCCAAGTCGATCATCGACCGGCGGGTCAACGGTCTGGGTGTCTCGGAAGCCGAAAGCCAGATCCAGGGCGACAGGAACATCATCGTCAACATCCCCAAGGGCACCAACGCCGCGCAGGCCGAGCAGCAGGTCGGCACGACCGCCCAGCTCTACTTCCGGCCCGTGCTCGCCGAGGTGGCCAACACCCCGCCCGCCTCGCCCTCGCCGAGCGGCAGCCCCTCGGGATCGGCCTCGCCCTCGGCCACGCCGTCCGCGACCGGCGACAAGGCGTCCGCGCCCCCGTCCGCCACCGCCTCGACGCAGGGCCGCGCCGTCACCGACGCGCTGAAGGCCACGTCGACGCCGTCCGCCTCCGCCTCCACCGGAGCGCCCTCGACGGACCCGTCGCCCCCGGCGGGCACCGAGGCCCCGGGCAGCGCGCTGGACACCTCCATCCCGGAGGACCTGCAGGCGAAGCTCGCCGCGCTGGACTGCTCCGACGCGAAGACGCGCGCCAACCTCAACCTCAAGGCCAAGCCGACCGACAAGATCGTGGCGTGCAGCCAGGACGGCAACGCCAAGTACGCCCTCGGCCCCGCCGCGGTCGACGGCAAGAACGTCAGCAAGGCCGCCGCGCAGTTCGACACCCAGGGCGGCAACGGCTGGGTCGTCACCCTGGACTTCGACGGCACCGGCTCCAAGGCCTTCTCGAAGATCACCTCGCAGCTGTCCCAGCAGCAGCCGCCGAACAACCAGTTCGCGATCGTGCTGGACAACGAGGTCGTCTCCGCCCCCTCGGTGAACCAGACCCTGAGCGGCAGCGCCGAGATCTACGGCAGCTTCACCCAGGAGAGCTCCGAGGAGCTGGCCAACGTCCTGTCCTACGGCTCCCTGCCCCTCACCTTCGACAAGTCGGACGTCACCAAGGTGTCGGCGGCGGTCGGCGGCGAGCAGCTGCACGGCGGTCTCATCGCCGGCGGCGTGGGCCTCGCCCTGGTCGTGCTCTACCTGGTCGCCTACTACCGCGGCCTGAGCTTCGTGGCGATCGTCAGCCTCGTCGTCTCGGCGATCCTCACCTACGCCATCATGACGCTGCTCGGCCCGGCCATCGGCTTCGCGCTGAACCTGCCGGCGGTCTGCGGCGCCATCGTGGCCATCGGCATCACCGCCGACTCCTTCATCGTCTTCTTCGAACGCATCCGTGACGAACTGCGCGAGGGCCGCTCCCTGCAGCCGGCCGTCGCCCGCGGCTGGCCGCGCGCCCGCCGCACGATCCTCGTCTCGGACTTCGTGTCGTTCCTGTCCGCCGCCGTGCTCTTCATCGTCTCGGTCGGCAAGGTGCAGGGCTTCGCGTTCACCCTGGGCCTGACGACGCTGCTCGACGTCGCGGTGGTGTTCCTCTTCACCAAGCCGCTGATGACGATCCTGGCCCGCAAGAAGTTCTACGCCGGCGGACACCCCTGGTCCGGGCTCGACCCGCGTGCCCTGGGCGTCAACCCCCCGCTGCGCCGCACCCGCCGCCCCGCGGCCCGTACCGACGTCAAGGAGGCCTGATGTCCCGGCTCGGTAATCTCGGGCACCGCCTGCACCGAGGCGAGATCGCCTACGACTTCGTCGGCAAGCGCAAGCTCTGGTACGGCGTCTCGGTCCTGATCACGGTCGCGGCGATCATCGGTCTCGCCGTGAACGGCCTCAAGCTCGGCATCGAGTTCTCCGGCGGAGCGGTCTTCACCACCCCCAAGACCGAGATGTCGGTCAGCCAGGTGCAGGACAAGATCGCCGACAACACCGGCGGGCACCAGGCCATCGTGCAGAAGCTCGGATCGGGCGCCGTCCGCATCCAGATCAGCGACATCTCGCTCAACGAGGCCAAGGCCATCCAGGGCGAGATCGCGACGGACCTGAACGTCAAGGCCAACGACATCGACCCCCAGATCATCGGTCCGAGCTGGGGCGACGAGATCTCCAAGAAGGCCTTCCAGGGCCTGGTGATCTTCATGGTCCTGGTGACGATCTACCTGGCGATCGCCTTCGAGTGGCGCATGGCCGTCGCCGCCCTGATCGCCCTCATCCACGACCTCACGATCACCATCGGCGTCTACGCGATCGTGGGCTTCGAGGTCACCCCGGGCACGGTGATCGGTCTGCTGACCGTCCTCGGCTACTCCCTCTACGACACCGTCGTCGTCTTCGACGGTCTGAAGGAGTCCACCAAGGACATCACCAAGCAGAACCGCAACACCTACAGCGACGTCGCCAACCGCAGCCTCAACCAGACCCTGGTGCGCTCGATCAACACCACGGTCGTGGCGCTGCTCCCGGTGGGAGGCCTGCTCTTCGTCGGTGGCGGTCTGCTCGGCGCGGGCATGCTCAACGACATCGCGCTGTCGCTCTTCGTCGGTCTCACCGCCGGTGCGTACTCCTCGATCTTCATCGCGACCCCGCTGGTCGCGGACCTCAAGGAGCGCGACCCGGAGATGAAGGCGCTGCGCAAGCGCGTGCTCGCCAAGCGCGCAGCCGACGCCCGCCGTGGCGAGGACGCCGCGGACGAGTCGCAGGACCCGTCTCCGGCGGGCGCCGACGCGGACGCGGACGCGGGCGACGAGCCGGCGGAGGAGGCCCACGCGGCCGTCGTCGGCGGCCAGCGCAGCCAGCCGGTCCGCAACAACCGCGGCCGCAACCGTCCCTCCGGCAAGCGCCGCTGAGGACGGGCGGAGTCCCACGGCACACGGTGACCAGGCCCGAGGAACGGACGCGATGACCACGACGGACACCACGCCGGAGGGGCTGCGCAGCCTGCTGCTCAGCCGCATCCGGGATGTGCGCGACCACCCGAGGCCGGGCGTGATGTTCAAGGACATCACGCCGCTGCTGGCCGACCCCGCGGCGTTCAACGCGCTGATCGACGCCCTGTCCGGGCTCTGCGCCCGGCACGGCGCCGACAAGGTCGCCGGCCTCGAGGCGCGCGGGTTCATCCTCGCCGCCCCGGCGGCCGCGCGCGCGGGGCTCGGGTTCGTGCCCGTGCGCAAGGCGGGCAAGCTGCCCGGTGAGACGCTGGGCCAGACCTACGAGCTCGAGTACGGCACGGCCGAGATCGAGGTCCACCGCGACGCGTTCTCGGCCGGCGACCGGGTCCTGGTCATCGACGACGTGCTCGCCACCGGCGGCACCGTCGAGGCGTCCCTGGAGCTGATCCGCCGCACCGGCGCCGAGGTCGCGGGCGTCGCGGTCCTCCTGGAACTGGGCTTCCTCGGCGGGCGCGCCCGTCTGGTCCCCTCCCTCGCCGGCGCCCCCCTGGAGGCGCTGGTCGCCGTCTGAGCCCCTGGCTCGCCCGAGGCGGGTTCCCGGCCGCGCAAGCGGTGCGGGAGCCCGCCTCGGGCGTTGTGGGGGGCCATGGGGCGGACGGGACGCGGTTCACCCGTTCAGATCGCTACCATGGTGACTCGGAACCTCCCTCCTCGCCCGTCTCCGGCCGGGAGGGGACCAGAAGGAGTGCCCTTGCAAGAAGAGGCCAGGCAGGCGCAGCCGATGACCGCCGCAGAGGGGAAGCAGGCGGCTTCCCGCCCGGCGGCCCCTCCCGTCGCGTCCGCCGCACCGGCGGAGGGCAAGGCGGCCAAGCCCGCTCCCGCCGCGCCGGCGGCCCCCGCCGCCCGGCCCGTGCGCACTCCCGGCAGCGTGGCCCCGAACCGGCCCGCCACTTCCTCCAACCGCGTGCGCGCCCGCCTCGCCCGGCTCGGCGTGCAGCGCTCCAGCCCGTACAACCCGGTCCTGGAGCCCCTGCTGCGGATAGTCCGCAGCAACGACCCCAAGGGCGACCCGTCGCAGTTGCGCCAGATCGAGCGCGCCTACCAGGTGGCCGAGCGGTGGCACCGGGGCCAGAAGCGCAAGAGCGGCGATCCGTACATCACGCACCCGCTGGCGGTCACGACGATCCTGGCCGAGCTGGGCATGGACCCGGCGACTCTGATGGCCGGGCTGCTGCACGACACCGTCGAGGACACCGAGTACGGCCTCGACGCGCTGCGCCGCGACTTCGGCGACTCCGTCGCCCTGCTGGTGGACGGCGTCACCAAGCTGGACAAGGTGAAGTTCGGCGAGGCCGCGCAGGCCGAGACGGTGCGCAAGATGGTCGTCGCCATGGCGAAGGACCCGCGCGTGCTGGTCATCAAGCTCGCCGACCGCCTGCACAACATGCGTACCATGCGCTACCTCAAGCGGGAGAAGCAGGAGAAGAAGGCCCGCGAGACGCTGGAGATCTACGCCCCGCTGGCGCACCGGCTGGGCATGAACACCATCAAGTGGGAGCTGGAGGACCTCGCCTTCGCGATCCTCTACCCCAAGATGTACGACGAGATCGTCCGGCTCGTCGCCGAGCGCGCCCCCAAGCGGGACGAGTACCTGGCGGTCGTCACCGACCAGGTGCAGCAGGATCTGCGCGCCGCCCGCATCAAGGCGACCGTCACCGGCCGCCCCAAGCACTACTACAGCGTCTACCAGAAGATGATCGTGCGGGGCCGGGACTTCGCCGAGATCTACGACCTGGTCGGCATCCGCGTCCTCGTCGACACCGTCCGCGACTGCTACGCGGCGCTGGGCACCATCCACGCGCGGTGGAACCCGGTGCCGGGGCGGTTCAAGGACTACATCGCGATGCCCAAGTTCAACATGTACCAGTCGTTGCACACGACGGTCATCGGGCCCAGCGGCAAGCCGGTCGAGATCCAGATCCGCACCTTCGACATGCACCGCCGTGCCGAGTACGGCATCGCGGCGCACTGGAAGTACAAGCAGGAGGCCGTCGCCGGCGCCTCCAAGGTGCGCACCGACAGCCCCAAGTCCGCCAAGAAGGACGACGCCGTCAACGACATGGCGTGGCTGCGGCAACTGCTCGACTGGCAGAAGGAGACGGAGGACCCGGGCGAGTTCCTGGAGTCGCTCCGCTTCGACCTGTCCCGCAACGAGGTCTTCGTCTTCACCCCCAAGGGTGATGTCATCGCGCTGCCCGCCGGGGCGACCCCGGTCGACTTCGCGTACGCCGTCCACACCGAGGTCGGCCACCGCACGATAGGGGCCCGCGTCAACGGCCGTCTGGTGCCGCTGGAGTCCACCCTCGACAACGGCGACACGGTGGAGGTCTTCACCTCCAAGGCGGCGGGCGCGGGCCCGTCCCGCGACTGGCTCGGTTTCGTCAAGTCGCCGCGCGCCCGCAACAAGATCCGCGCCTGGTTCTCCAAGGAGCGCCGCGAGGAGGCCGTCGAGCAGGGCAAGGAAGCGATCGCGCGCGCGATGCGCAAGCAGAACCTGCCGATCCAGCGGGTGCTCACCGGCGACTCGCTGGTCACCCTCGCCCACGAGATGCGCTACCCCGACATCTCCGCGCTCTACGCGGCGATCGGCGAGGGGCACATCACCGCGCAGTCCGTCGTGCACAAGCTTGTCGAGGCCCTTGGCGGCGAGGAGGGCGCGACCGAGGACATCGCCGAGGTCACGACCCCGTCGCGGAGCCGCACCAGGCGGCGTGCGGCCGCCGACCCGGGTGTCATCGTCAAGGGCGAGAAGGACGTGTGGGTCAAGCTGTCCCGGTGCTGCACCCCGGTGCCGGGCGACCCGATCATCGGCTTCGTCACCCGCGGCAACGGGGTCTCCGTGCACCGGGCCGACTGTGTGAACGTCGAGTCGCTCTCGCAGCAGCCGGAGCGCATCATCGACGTCGAGTGGGCGCCGACCCAGTCCTCCGTCTTCCTGGTCGCCATCCAGGTGGAGGCGCTGGACCGGTCCCGCCTGCTGTCCGATGTCACCCGCGTCCTGTCGGACCAGCACGTCAACATCCTGTCCGCCGCCGTGCAGACCTCCCGCGACCGGGTGGCCACCTCGCGCTTCACCTTCGAGATGGGCGACCCGAAGCACCTCGGGCACGTACTGAAGGCCGTGCGCGGCGTCGAGGGCGTCTACGACGTCTACCGGGTGACGTCCGCGCGCCAGCGCTGACGCCACGCCCCCCGCGGACCCGGCGAAGGGCCCGTACGCCTCGCGTACGGGCCCTTCGCCGTCGTTCCCGTGCCGGCCGGGGCGCGGACGGCCCCGGCCGGCAGCAGCCCGGTCTCAGCCGCCGAACTCGTCCAGGGACTTGAGCGCCTGGTCGAGCAGCGCCTGCCGCCCGTCGAGCTCCCGCTGGAGCTTGTCGGCCCTGGCGGTGTTGCCTGCCGCCCGCGCCGCCTCGATCTGCTCACGCAGCTTGTCGACGGCCGCCTGGAGCTGGCCCGTCAGGCCCGCGGCACGCGCCCGCGCCTCGGGGTTGGTGCGGCGCCACTCGGACTCCTCGGCCTCCTGGAGCGCGCGCTCCACCGCGTGCATGCGGCCCTCGATGCGGGGGCGGGCGTCGCGCGGCACATGGCCGATCGCCTCCCAGCGCTCGTTGATGCCGCGGAACGCGGCCCGCGCCGCCTTCAGGTCGGTGACCGGGAGCAGCTTCTCGGCCTCGATGACCAGCTCCTCCTTCAGCGCGAGGTTCTCGCGCTGCTCGGTGTCGCGCTCGGCGAACAGCGCGGAGCGGGCCGCGAAGAAGACGTCCTGGGCGCCGCGGAAGCGGTTCCACAGGTCGTCCTCCACCTCGCGCTGCGCGCGGCCGGCGGCCTTCCAGTCGGCCATCAGCTCGCGGTAGCGCGCCGCGGTCGGGCCCCAGTCGGTGGAGCCGGACAGCGCCTGCGCCTCCTCCACCAGCTTCTCCTTGCGCCGCCGGGCGTCCTCGCGCTGTGCGTCGAGCGCCGCGAAGTGGGCCTTGCGCCGCTTGGAGAAGACCGAACGGGCGTGGCTGAAGCGGTGCCACAGCTCGTCGTCGGTCTTGCGGTCCAGTCGCGGCAGGCCCTTCCAGGTGTCGACCAGGGCGCGCAGCCGCTCGCCGGCGGCCCGCCACTGCTCGCTCTGGGCCAGCTGCTCGGCCTCGGCGACCAGTTCCTCCTTGGCCGTCTTCGCCTCCTCGGAGGCCTTCGCCTTGGCGGCCTTGCGCTCCTCGCGGCGCGCGTCGACCTGCTCGGTCAGCGCGTCCAGCCGCTTGGCGAGCGCGTCCAGGTCGCCCACGGCGTGCCCCTCGATCACCGCGGCGCGCAGGTGCTCGATGGCGGTCAACGCGTCCTTGGGGGCCAGGTCGGTGGTCTTCACCCGGCGTTCGAGGAGGCCGATCTCGACGACGAGGCCCTCGTATTTCCGCTCGAAGTAGGCCAGCGCCTCCTCAGGGGAGCCCGCCTGCCACGAGCCGACTTCGCGCTCGCCATCGGCCGTACGCACGTACACGGTCCCCGTCTCGTCGACGCGGCCCCACGGGTCGCTGCTCACAGCGCCTCCTCCACGTGATACCCGGCCGGTTCGCGGCTCGCGGGCATCGTCCACAGTTCCATTCGGCCGGGCCGTGCCCGAACCGGTCCGACGGTCTGCCTACTTCCATGGTGCAGCCGTCGGAGCAGGCACCCTACACAACGCCAACATAGGCGACCGGTGCCCTGCCTGTCCGCATCCCGCACCCGCCGAATCGACCCGCGGGTGCGGGACGCGGCGGTCAGGCCTTCCCGACCGTCGCCTTGTTGATCACCACGGTGGCGTTCGGGGCGCCGTCGCCGCCACCGGTCGCCTCGCCCGCGGCGGCGATCTTGTCCAGCACCTTCATGCCGGCCGCGCTGATCGTGCCGAACGGGGTGTAGCTCGGCGGCAGCGGGCTGTCCTTGTAGACCAGGAAGAACTGGCTGCCGCCGGTGTGCGGCTGGCCGGTGTTGGCCATGGCCACGGTGCCGGCCGGGTACGTGCCCCCGGCGATCTCCTTGGCCTTCAGGTTCTCGTCCGGGATGGTGTAGCCGGGGCCGCCGGTGCCCTGGCCCGTCGGGTCGCCGCACTGCAGCACGTAGATGCCGCTGGTGGTGAGCCGGTGGCACTTGGTGTGGTCGAAGAAGCCCTTGCCGGCCAGGAAGACGAAGGAGTTCACCGTGTGCGGGGCGTCCTTCGCGTCGAGGTCCAGCGCGATGTCGCCGCAGGTCGTCTGCAGCGAAAGGGTGTACTTCGCCGCGGTGTCGACGGTGAGCTCGGGCTCCTTCTTCCACTGCTCCGTGCCGGCGCTGCCCGCGGCAGCCTCGGCGCAGGGGTCGGGCGCCTTGCTCGGCTGTGCGGCCGAGACGGAGGCGGAGGCGGAGGGCAGAGCGCCCGCCGCGGCGGCGCTGTCGGTCTTCTCGGCGTCCGTGCTGAACGCGCCGCCGGCCCAGGCCGCGGCGCCGGCCGCCAGCACCACCGCGAGGACGGTGGCGATCACCGCGTTGCGCCGCACGGTCTTGCGGTGGGCCTGCGCACGGCGCTCCTGCTGCCGCTCGAACTTATCCCGGGCGAGCTGCCGCCGCCGCTGTTCCTTGGTGACCACTGAGCCGTCTCCCGATGACTTCTGTTCGTCGCGTCCGAATGTGAGTGCGCCGCCGATCTTCGCGCCTGGCGCACCCCTCAGTCCAGCGACGTTACTGGTTCGCGATGGCCGTCTTCGCGCCGGTAGGCTCGTGGGGCCGCCACTGTGCGGTACGACCTGCCGCGAACGACAGCCGACAGAAGGACGAACGTGCTCATTGCCGGGTTCCCCGCAGGGGCCTGGGGCACCAACTGCTACGTGGTCGCCCCCGCCGCCGGTGAGGAGTGCGTGATCATCGACCCGGGCCACGAAGCGGCCCCGGGCATCGAGGACACGCTCGCCAAACACCGTCTCAAGCCGGTCGCCGTCATCCTCACCCACGGCCATCTCGACCACACGGCCTCGGTCGTCCCGGTCTGCGGGGCCCACGGGGTCCCCGCCTGGATCCACCCCCGGGACCGCTACATGCTCAACGACCCGGAGAAGGCCCTCGGCCGCTCGGTCGGCGCGCAGTTGCTCGGCGGGCTGACCATCGGCGAGCCCGACGACCTCAGGGAGCTCACCGACGGCGGCACACTGGCGCTCGCCGGTCTCGAGCTGTCCGTGGCGCACGCGCCCGGCCATACCGAGGGGTCGGTGACGTTCAGGCTCCCGCAGACGCCCGAGATCCCCTCGGTGTTCTTCTCGGGGGACCTGCTGTTCGCCGGCTCCGTAGGCCGCACCGATCTGCCCGGCGGTTCCATGGACGAGCTGTACGCGTCGCTGGCCCGTGTGTGCCTGCCGCTCGACGACTCGACCGTGGTGCTGTCCGGCCACGGACCCCAGACGACCATCGGCCGTGAGCGCGCCACCAACCCTTACCTGGCGGAGGTGGCCCGCGGCCTCGGAGGGGACGGGCACCCGTCCGCTCCGCGACGAGGAATGTGACGAGAGACCTCACCGTGAGCACCTTCAAGGCCCCCAAGGGCACCTATGACCTCCTGCCGCCCGATTCCGCCGCGTTCCTGGCGGTGCGCGAGGCGCTCGCCGCGCCGCTGCGGCGGGCCGGCTACGGCTATGTCGAGACCCCCGGTTTCGAGCAGGTCGAACTCTTCTCCCGCGGCGTCGGCGAGTCCACCGACATCGTGACCAAGGAGATGTACACCCTCACCACCAAGGGCGGCGACGAACTGGCGCTGCGCCCGGAGGGCACCGCCTCCGTGCTGCGCGCCGCGCTGGAGGCCAATCTCCACAAGGCCGGCAACCTGCCGGTCAAGCTCTGGTACTCCGGGTCGTACTACCGCTACGAACGCCCGCAGGCCGGACGGTACCGCCACTTCTCCCAGGTCGGCGCGGAGGCGATCGGCGCCGAGGACCCGGCGCTCGACGCCGAGCTGATCATCCTCGCCGTGGACGCCTACCGCTCCCTGGGGTTGCGGAACTTCAGGCTGCTGCTCAACTCGCTGGGCGACCGCGAGTGCCGTCCGGTCTACCGGGCCGCCCTCCAGGACTTCCTGCGCGGACTCGACCTCGACGAGGACACCCGCCGGCGGATCGAGATCAACCCGCTGCGGGTCCTGGACGACAAGCGGGAGAGTGTGCAGAAGCAGCTCGTCGGGGCGCCCCTGATGCGCGACCACCTGTGCGAGGCGTGCAAGGCCTACCACGAGCAGGTGCGCGAGCTGCTGACGGCGGCGGGCGTGGAGTTCGAGGACGACCCGAAGCTGGTGCGCGGCCTGGACTACTACACGCGCACCACCTTCGAGTTCGTCCACGGCGGCCTCGGCTCGCAGTCCGCGGTCGGCGGCGGCGGCCGCTACGACGGCCTGTCGGAGATGATCGGCGGCCCCGCGCTTCCGTCGGTGGGCTGGGCGCTGGGTGTGGACCGCACGGTGCTCGCCCTCAAGGCCGAGGGCATCGAGCTCGAACTGCCCGCGCCCACCCAGGTGTTCGCGGTTCCGATGGGCGAGGAGGCGCGCCGCGTGCTGTTCGGCGTGGTCACCGAGCTGCGCCGGTCGGGCGTCGCCACGGACTTCGCCTTCGGCGGCAAGGGCCTGAAGAACGCGATGAAGTCCGCCAACCGCTCGGGCGCGCGCTTCGCGATCGTCGCCGGCGAACGCGACCTCGCCGAGGGCGTCGTCCAGCTCAAGGACCTGGTCAGCGGCGAGCAGGACGCCGTCCCGCTCAGCGGCGTCGTGGCGGCCGTACGCGAGCGGCTCGCCTGAACCGCCCGCGCTCACGCGGCGTCGAGCGGCCGCCCCGAGATGACCACCGGTCAGTCGGGGCGGCCCCGCTCCATCCACCGGGCGATCCGTTCGGGTCGCACCGGCCGTCCGAAGTACCAGCCCTGGCCCCAGTCGCAGCCCAGTGAGCGCAGGTGGCGGGCGTGTTCGGAGTTCTCCACGCCCTCGGCGGTGACGGTGAGCCCGAGCGCGTGCGCCAGCGACACCAGTCCGCCGACGATCCGCCAGCCGACCGGGTCGTTCGTCCCGGCCCGGTGCGGGTCCGCGACGAACGACCCGGCGATCTTCAGCCCGGACACCGGAAGGTCCCTCAGATAGGCGAGGTTCGACCAGCCGGTGCCGAAGTCGTCGACGGCCAGCGTGACCCCGGTGTCGGCGATCTCCTGCAGGGCGCGCAGCGACTCGTCCTCGGGCCCGATCACCGCGCTCTCGGTGATCTCCAGCTGCAGCCGTTTCGGTGCGAGGCCGGTGCTGTCCAGGATCGACGTGACGTCGTGCACAAGACCGGGGTTGCGGATCTGGCGCACCGCCAGATTGACGTTGATCTGCGGGGCCGCCGCCCCGTAGCGCCGCACCCAGGCGGCCGCCTGGCCGGCCGCGCGCTCCAGGATCCACCGGCCCAGCGGCATGATCAGCCCGGTCTCCTCCGCCGTGGCCACGAACTCATCCGGCCCCAGCACCCCGAACTGCGGATGACGCCAGCGCACCAGGGCCTCCACGGCCACCAGGGAGCCGTCGGCGAGCGAGCACAGCGGCTGGTAGTCCACGTAGAACTCCCCGCGGTCCAGTGCCACCGGCAGCCGCACGGAGATGGCGTACCGGCTCACCGCCCGCGCGTTGTGCGTGGGGTCGAAGAGCGTCCAGCGGCCCCGGCCGGCCGCCTTGGAGCGGTACAGCGTCAGATCCGCCGCCCGCACCGCTGCGCCCGGGGTCGTGGCGGCGATCCGCTGCGCCAGCACGCCGACGCTCGCGCCGACCGTCAGCTGCTGGTCGCCGACGAGGAAGGGCCGCGAGAGCGTGGTGAGGACCAGTTTGGCGACCGCCACCGCCTCCTGGTCGCCGCGGCAGTCCTCCAGCAGCACCACGAACTCGTCCCCGCCCAGCCGGGCCACCAGATGCCCCAGTGGGGCGAGCGCGGCGTCCAGCCGCTCGGCCACGGCCGTCAGCAGCCGGTCCCCGGTCTCGTGGCCGAGGCTGTCGTTGACGACCTTGAAGCCGTCGAGGTCGACGTAGCACAGGCCGAAAAGCGCGCCGGGCTGCGGCTGATCGAAGAGGCGCTCCAGCCGCTCGAAGAACGCCGTGCGGTTGGGCAGCCCGGTCAGCGGGTCGTGGGTGGCCTGGTGGCGCAGCCGCTCCTCCAGCCGGTAGCGGTCGGTGATGTCCTCGACCATCGCCACCTGGTAGCGGGGCACGCCGTCCTCGTCCCGGATCAGCGAGACGGTCAGATGCGTCCACACCACCTCGCCGTCGCGCCGGTAGTACGGCTTGTCGCACTGGAAGCGCTCGCGGCGCCCGGCCACCAGGTCCTCGTACGCCTCCCACACCCCCGGGGCGTCCTCGGGGTGCACCAGCTCGGTGACGCGGCGGCCGCGCAGGTCCTCCGGGCGGGCCCCCAGCAGCTCCCGCAGTGCCTGGTTGACCTGCACGATCGTGCCGTCCACGTCGGCGATGCCGATGCCGATGGCGGCGTGCTCGAACAGCGCGCGGAACCGGGCCTCCGAGGCGTTGCGGGCGCGCTCGGCGTCCTCGCGCGCCCGGAACGCGGCGCGCTGGATCGCCTCCTGCTCGCGCAGGGTCCGTTCGCGCAGCGCGGCGGACCAGCCCGCGGCGAAGGCCCCGGCCACGGTCGGGACCCGCTCGGGACCGGCCGGCTGGATCTGCAGCAGCGCCACGGCGGCGGCGAGCAGCTCCGGGTCGGTGAAGTGGGCCTCCACCAGCAGGGCGCCGGCCCGCTCCGCGAGCGCCGTGTCGCACACGGGGTCGCCGAGGGCCCGGCCGAGCAGGTCCGCGGTCGTGGCCGCCACCTGGCGCAGGGTCAGCGGGGGCAGCGCGAGCCCCGGGCCGGAGCGCAGCAGGCGCGACCAGGCGTCCGCGAAGTCCTGGGCGGGTCCCGCGACGGGCGACGGCGACTGCCTCACGGCCGCCGCCCCACTCCGGCCAGGCCCGAGATCCGTTCGGGGTGGGGTCCCACGGACTCCGGCTCCTCCGGCCGCCACTCGGGGAGCCAGACCACCCCGGGCGGCAGGAGATCCCAGCCGTCGAAGAAGGCCGCCACGTCCTTGACGGTCCGCATGACCAGCGGCGTTGTGGTGCACCGGGCGTAGAGCTCGGCCAGCGAGTCGGCCTGCTCGGGGCGGCTCTCCCCGGAGGCGTGGGAGAGCACCAGATGGCTGCCGGGCGGTACGGCGTCGCGCAGGGCGGCCACGATCTTGCCGGGGTCCTCGGCGTCGGTGACGAAGTGGAGCATCGCCACCAGCAGCACCCCGACCGGTTCCCCGGGTGCGAGGAGGGCGGTAACCTCGGGCCGGGTGAGCAGGTCGCCGGTGTCGGTCATGTCGGCCATCACCACGGCGCTCAGCGGGTCGTCCCGGAGCAGCAGGCGGCTGTGCGCCACCGCGATCGGGTCCAGGTCCACGTACACCACGCGGGCCTGCGGCTGGACGGCCCGGGCGACCTCGTGGACGGCGCCGTAGGTCGGGATCCCGGCTCCGACGTCCAGGAAGCGCGTGATGCCCAGGGCCGCGAGGTGCTGCACGGCGCGGCGCAGGAAGGCGCGGTTGGCACGCATGATGACCGGCAGGTCGGGCCACAGCGCCATGGCCTGGCGGGCCATGTCCCGATCGGCCTTGAAGTTGTGGGACCCGCCCAAGTAGAAGTCGTACACCCGGGCGGCGTTCGCGGTCTCCACGTCCGTACCCGGGGGTACCCACTGAGGTCGTCGCATGGGGCACCCCTCCCCGGCTGGGTCGATCCTCGGATGTGCGGGTCCACCCCAGAATCCTATATGCCCCAGATTCATGCACTTGCGGACGATATGTAGACCGGGGTCGAGTGGGATGTGGTAACACATGGCTACGGCATGGGTACGGTACGCGGTCGAACTCCACTCGCCCGCCCTGCCGTTGTCCCTCGCGTGGGTGACACGGCACCATGGGACCCGGCACTTCCTGCGGGTTCGGCGCGTTGGGCAGTGCGGCACATCCCCGACCCACGGAAACGGCGACATGGTGACTACGGCGGTTGACGCGGCTCGCACGGACAGCGGGAGCCAGGAGTCCGCGGACGGACTCATCGGCGCGGGCAAGGCCTTCACCTGGCTGCTCGCGGTCTGCGGTGCGCTCGGCCTGCTCGCCTCGTGGGTCATCACGATCGACAAGTTCAAGCTGCTGGAGGACCCGAACTTCGTCCCCGGCTGCAGCCTGAACCCGATCATCTCCTGCGGCAACATCATGAAGAGCGAGCAGGCGGCGGCCTTCGGCTTCCCCAACCCGATGATCGGCATGGTCGCCTACCCCGTCGTCGTCGCTCTTGCCGTGGGGATGCTGGCCGGCGCCCGGTACCGCCGGTGGTTCTGGCTCGGACTGCAGGCCGGCACGCTCTTCGGCGTCTGCTTCGTGACGTGGCTGCAGTACCAGTCGCTGTACAACATCGGCTCGCTGTGCCTGTGGTGCTCGCTGGCCTGGGTCGTGACCATCGCGCTGTTCTGGTACACCCTCGTCCACAACCTCAAGCACCGGATCATCCCGGCGCCCGCCCGGGTCCGCGACCTCGTCCTGGAGTTCCACTGGGTCGTCCCCGTGCTCTGGTACGGGGTGATCGCGGTGGCGATCCTGACCCGCTGGTGGACGTACTGGAGCACCCTGATCTGACGGCGGCGCCGCGCTGTCGGCGCGGTGGCATAGGCTTCATTGCCGTGGAGCCCGACCTGTTCACCGCCGCCGCAGAGGAACGCCAGTCCAGGGAGCCCGGAGGCAGTCCGCTGGCCGTACGGATGCGCCCGCGCACCCTCGACGAGGTCGTGGGGCAGGGCCATCTGCTGCGCCCCGGCTCGCCGCTGCGGCGCCTGGTCGGCGAGGGCGGCGGCGGACCGGCGGGACCGTCCTCGGTGATCCTCTGGGGCCCGCCCGGCATCGGCAAGACGACCCTCGCCTACGTCGTCAGCCACGCCACCAAGAAGCGCTTCGTCGAGCTTTCGGCGATCACCGCGGGCGTCAAGGAGGTCCGCGCGGTCATCGAGAGCGCCAAGCGGGAGTCCGGCGGCTACGGCCGCGACACCGTGCTCTTCCTGGACGAGATCCACCGCTTCAGCAAGGCACAGCAGGACTCCCTGCTGCCCGCGGTGGAGAACCGCTGGGTCACCCTGATCGCCGCCACCACCGAGAACCCGTACTTCTCGGTCATCTCCCCGCTGCTGTCCCGGTCCCTCCTGCTCACTCTGGAGCCGCTGACCGACGACGACCTGCGCGGCCTGCTGCGCCGGGCGCTCACCGACGAGCGCGGCCTGAAGGGCGCGGTCACCCTGCCGGAGGACACCGAGGAGCACCTGCTGCGGATCGCCGGCGGGGACGCCCGCCGGGCGCTGACGGCCCTGGAGGCGGGCGCGGGCGCGGCCCTGGCCAAGGGGGAGCCGGAGATCTCCCTGAGCACCCTCGAGGAGACCGTCGACCGCGCCGCCGTGACCTACGACCGCGACGGCGACCAGCACTACGACGTGGCGAGCGCGCTGATCAAGTCCATCCGCGGCTCGGATGTGGACGCCGCCCTGCACTACCTGGCCCGCATGATCGAGGCGGGGGAGGACCCGCGGTTCATCGCCCGCCGCTTGATGATCTCCGCCAGCGAGGACATCGGCCTGGCCGACCCGACCGCGCTGCCCACGGCGGTTGCCGCCGCCCAGGCGGTGGCGATGATCGGCTTCCCGGAAGCCGCGCTGACCCTCAGCCACGCCACGATCGCGCTCGCCCTCGCCCCCAAGTCCAACGCGGCGACGACGGCCATCGGGGCCGCCCTGGCCGACGTACGCGCCGGCAAGGCCGGCCCGGTCCCGGCCCATCTGCGCGACAGTCACTACAAGGGCGCCGCGAAGCTCGGCCACGGCAAGGGCTACCAGTATCCGCACGATCTTCCCGGCGCCATCGCGGCCCAGCAGTACGCGCCGGACGAGATCCACGGTCGGCGCTATTACGAGCCGACCCGGTACGGGGCCGAGGCGCGGTACGCCGATGTGCTGGAGCGGGTCAGGGAGCGGCTGGCGGGGGAGTAGCCGGCCGTCGTGGGGTCAGCGCTCGCGTGCGGCGGCCTCGCGCGCGGCGTCGAAGAGCGTGTGCATGGCGCGGTGCAGGTCGGCGTGGCCGCGAATCGGCTCCAGGAACTCGAAGCGGGCGTCGAAGGTGCCGTCCGCGCCGGTGAAGCGCACCCGCAGGCCGAAGCGGTCCAGGGCGAGCGGCACCGCGGCGGTCGGTTCGCCGCGGCAGGCGCCGGCGCCTCCCGCAAGCGCGCACAGCCATCCCACCTGGTCGGCGTGGGCGGCCGCGAGGTGCTGCAGCAGGTCGGCCTCGTGGTCGACGAGGGGGTCGGGGCGGGCCGCGGCGAACTCGTCCGGCTCCACCGCCTCCGCGCCCCACAGGTCGTCCACCGACGCCTCGCCGACCTCCAGCCGCAGCAGCGCCTTCCCGGCAGGAGCCGGCAGGTCGCGCGCAGCGGTGAGCCAGCCCGCGATCCAGGCGCGGCCGCGGATGCGTCCCGGCACCGCGACCGGGGCGACGTCCGTGATGTCGAGCACAGCCGTGAGCTCGTCGTCCTCGGCGCGGGCGGCGGCCCTGACGGCGGGCGATTCCGCGGGAAGCAGCAGGAAGAGGTCCCCGTCCGCCCCGACGGTGCGCCCCTCGGGAACCATCAGTTCGGGGAGGTCGGGCACCAGGCCGGGAATCACCAGGATGGCGGAGGCGGTACTCTGTACGAGAGTTCGTGTGCGCTCGGCTGCTGACGGCAGTCGGGCGGTTTCATGCCCGTCGGGACGCGGCTGACCATGAGCTGATCGGACCTCCGTCATGTCGGCGCCCGCTGAGGCGTCGACGGCGCCCTGTGCGGCGCTGGCACTGTCTGTGATGCGCGTGGTGTTCCCAGGGCGCGACATACGATCTCCTTCGCTAAGGTAAGCCTTACCTAACTTACATGGAGGTCTGGGAAACGTGAACCAGTCGCGTCCCAAGGTCAAGAAGTCGCGTGCCCTCGGCATCGCCCTGACGCCGAAGGCCGTCAAGTACTTCGAGGCCCGTCCCTACCCGCCGGGCGAGCACGGCCGTGGCCGCAAGCAGAACAGTGACTACAAGGTCCGACTGCTGGAGAAGCAGCGTCTGCGCGCGCAGTACGACATCTCCGAGCGCCAGATGGTCCGCGCCTACGACCGCGCCCGCAAGGTCAGCGGCAAGACGGGCGAGGCCCTGATCGTCGAGCTCGAGCGCCGCCTGGACGCCCTCGTCCTGCGCGCCGGCCTGGCCCGCACCATCTACCAGGCCCGTCAGATGGTCGTCCACGGCCACATCGAGGTCAACGGCCACAAGGTCGACAAGCCGTCCTACCGCGTCGCCCCCGACGACGTCGTGATGGTCCGCGAGCGCTCCCGCTCCAAGACCCCGTTCCAGGTCGCCCGCGAGGGCGGCTGGGCCGGCGAGGGCGAGACCCCGAAGTACCTGCAGGTCAACCTGCAGGCGTTGGCCTTCCGCCTGGACCGCCTGCCGAACCGTCGTGAGGTCCCCGTGATCTGCGACGAGCAGCTCGTCGTCGAGTACTACGCTCGCTGACGCCTGCCGCACCCGGCGCGCACGTCAGCCCCGGCGCCCCGCTCTTCCGGCGGGGCGCCGGGGCTTTCGCGTTCCCCGCCCGAGGGCGACGCAGGGTGCGGGCCGATGAACGGAAGGTATGGCCGGGTCCGGTCGGGCGAGGACGGTCGCGGGCGGCACCGGCCCGCAACGCGGTACGGAGCGCGCCGCCTGTCGCGATAAGGTCGGTATCTGATCGGTACCTGGTGTGGCGCGGTGGATCCGAGGGAGTGGCGACGTGTCCGGTGGAGAGGTGGCCGGCCTCATCGTGGCCGTCTTCTGGGCGATCCTGGTGTCGTTCCTCGCCGTGGCACTCGTGCGTCTCGCCCAGGCTCTCCGTGAGGCCACCCGACTGGTGGCGGAGGTGACCGACCAGGCCGTGCCCTTGCTGGGCGAGGCCTCCGACGCGGTCCGCGCGGCCCACGCCCAGCTGGCCCGCGTGGACACCATCACCTCCGACGTCGCCGAGGTGACCGCCAACGCCTCCGCCCTGTCCACGACCGTCGCCTCCGCCTTCGGAGGCCCCCTCGTGAAGGTCGCGGCCTTCGGCTACGGCGTACGGCGCGCGGTCACCCTCCAGACCAAGGGCGCGGGCAAGAAGCGCACCGTGGTCGTCGGCCGGACGCTCCCGTCCGCCCGCAGCCGCAAACCAAGGGGCTGACCTGCATGTTCCGCCGTGCCTTCTGGTTCACCGCCGGTGCCGCAGCCGGGGTGTGGGCCACCAACAAGGTCCATCGCAAGATCCGCAGCCTGACCCCCGAAAGCCTCGCCGCGAAGGCGGCCGACAAGGCCCTCGAGGCCGGGGGCCGATTGCGCACCTTCGCGCAGGACGTCCGCGCCGGCATGGCCGAGCGCGAGGAACAGCTCAACGACGCACTGGGCCGCACGGCCCCCGACCTCGACATGCCGGCCCCGCGGCCGGCGATCTCGTACCACCACCGGAAGGACGAACACTGATGGAGTCGGCAGAAATCCGCCGCCGCTGGCTGCGTTTCTTCGAGGAGCGCGGGCACACCGTCGTGCCCTCGGCGTCGCTCATCGCCGACGACCCGACGCTCCTTCTGGTGCCCGCGGGCATGGTCCCGTTCAAGCCCTACTTCCTGGGCGAGGTCAAGCCGCCCTTCCCGCGCGCCACCAGCGTGCAGAAGTGCGTCCGCACGCCCGACATCGAAGAGGTCGGCAAGACCACGCGGCACGGCACGTTCTTCCAGATGTGCGGCAACTTCTCCTTCGGCGACTACTTCAAGGAAGGGGCCATCAAGCTCGCCTGGGAGCTGCTCACCACTCCCGTGGCGGACGGCGGTTACGGCCTCGACCCCGAGCGGCTGTGGATCACCGTCTACAAGGACGACGACGAGGCCGAGCGGATCTGGCGCGAGGTCGTGGGCGTGCCCGCCGAGCGCATCCAGCGTCTGGGCATGAAGGACAACTTCTGGTCCATGGGCGTCCCCGGGCCCTGTGGTCCGTGCTCCGAGATCAACTACGACCGCGGCCCCGAGTTCGGCGCCCCGGGCGGCCCCGCCGTCAACGACGAGCGGTACGTGGAGATCTGGAACCTCGTCTTCATGCAGTACGAGCGCGGGGAGGGCAGCGGCAAGGAGGAGTTCCCGATCCTCGGCGACCTGCCCGCCAAGAACATCGACACCGGCCTCGGTCTCGAGCGTCTCGCCATGATCCTGCAGGACGTGCAGAACATGTACGAGACCGACACCCTGCGCGCCGTCATCGACAAGGCCACCGAACTCACCGGCGTCGCCTATGGCGCCGCCCACGAGTCCGACGTCTCGCTGCGCGTCGTCGCCGACCACATGCGCACCTCGGTCATGCTCATCGGCGACGGCGTCACTCCCGGCAACGAGGGCCGCGGCTATGTGCTGCGCCGCATCATGCGCCGCGCCATCCGCAACATGCGGCTGCTCGGGGCCACGGACGCCGTTGTCGGGGACCTCGTGGACACCGTCATCAAGACGATGGGCCAGCAGTACCCGGAGCTCGTCGAGGACCGCAAGCGCATCGAGACGGTCGCCCTCGCCGAGGAGTCCCGCTTCCTCAAGACGCTGAAGGCCGGCACCAATGTGCTGGACACCGCCGTCACCGAGGCGAAGGCCGCCGGCTCCGGAGTGCTGCCCGGCGACAAGGCCTTCCTGCTCCACGACACCTGGGGCTTCCCGATCGACCTCACCCTCGAAATGGCCGCCGAGCAGGGTCTGTCGGTGGACGAGGACGGCTTCCGCCGCCTGATGAAGGAGCAGCGGGACCGCGCCAAGGCGGACGCCCTGGTGAAGAAGAGCGGCCATGTCGACATGTCGGCGTACCGTTCGATCGCCGACACGGCCGGCAGCACCGTCTTCACCGGCTACAGCGACAACGAGGGCGAGGCCAGCGTCGTCGGCCTGCTGGTCGACGGCGTCCCCTCGCCGGCCGCCAACGAGGGCGACGAGGTCGAGGTCATCCTGGACCGGACCCCCTTCTACGCCGAGGGCGGCGGCCAGCTCGCCGACACGGGCCGGATCCGCACCGACTCGGGCGCCGTCATCGAGGTCCGCGACGTGCAACAGCCCGTGCCGGGCGTCACCGTGCACAAGGGCAGCGTGCAGGTCGGCGAGGTGACCATCGGCTCCGGCGCGTTCGCCAAGATCGACCTCGGCCGCCGCCGGGCCATCGCCCGCGCCCACAGCGCCACCCACCTGACCCACCAGGCGCTGCGTGACGCCCTCGGCCCCACCGCCGCCCAGGCCGGTTCTGAGAACTCCCCTGGCCGCTTCCGCTTCGACTTCGGCTCGCCGGCCGCCGTGCCGGGAAGCGTGCTGACCGACGTCGAGCAGAAGATCAACGCCGTGCTCGCCCGGGAACTCGACGTCACCGCCGAGATCATGAGCATCGACGAGGCCAAGAAGCAGGGCGCCATCGCCGAGTTCGGCGAGAAGTACGGCGAGCGGGTGCGCGTCGTGACGATCGGCGACTACTCCAAGGAGCTCTGCGGCGGCACGCACGTCCACAACACCGCCCAGCTGGGCCTGGTGAAGCTCCTCGGCGAGTCCTCGATCGGCTCCGGCGTGCGCCGGGTCGAGGCCCTGGTCGGCGTGGACGCCTACAACTTCCTGGCCCGTGAGCACACGGTCGTCGCCCAACTCCAGCAGCTGGTCAAGGGCCGTCCGGAGGAGCTCCCGGAGAAGATCTCCGGCATGCTCGCCAAGCTCAAGGAGGCCGAGAAGGAGATCGAGCGCTTCCGCGCCGAGAAGGTCCTGCAGGCCGCCGCGGGCCTCGCCGAGTCCGCCGAGGACATCAAGGGCGTCGCCGTGGTGACCGGTCAGGTCCCGGACGGCACCGGCGCCGACGACCTGCGCAAGCTCGTGCTGGACGTCCGCCAGCGGATCGGCGGCGGCCGCGCCGCCGTCGTGGCCCTGTTCGCCGTGGCGGGCGACCGCCCGCTGACCGTCATCGCCACCAACGAGGCGGCCCGTGAGCGCGGCCTGAAGGCCGGCGAGCTCGTCCGCACCGCCGCCAAGACCCTGGGTGGCGGCGGTGGCGGCAAGCCGGACGTCGCCCAGGGCGGCGGCCAGAACGCCGACGCGGTCGGCGAGGCCATCGCCGCCGTGCAGCGTCTGGTCGCCGAGACGGCCTGAGGCCGGCGATGCGCAGGGGTCGCAGGATCGCGATCGACGTCGGGGACGCCCGCATCGGGGTCGCCTCGTGCGACCCCGACGGGCTGATCGCCACACCCGTCGAGACGGTGCCCGGCCGGGACGTCCCGGCCGCGCGCCGCCGGATCGCGCAGATCGTCGAGGAGTACGAGCCGATCGAGGTTCTGGTCGGCCTGCCCCGCTCGCTCAACGGGCGGGAGGGGCTGGCCGCGGCCAAGGCCCGCGGCTTCGCCCAGGATGTGGCGCAGATCATATCCCCGGTTCCGGTGCGCCTGGTGGACGAGCGGATGACCACCGTGACGGCGACGCAGGGCCTGCGCGCATCGGGCGTCAAGGCGAAGAAGGGACGTTCCGTCGTCGATCAGGCGGCGGCCGTGGTCATCCTGCAGAGCGCGCTCGAGACCGAACGGGTGTCTGGTAAAGAACCGGGTGAGAGCGTCGAACCGCTTATCTGATCGCGGTACGGTAACGTTCCGCGCAGCACGGTGCCACCACAGTGAGAAACGTGGGTGCGGGCGGTGGGACCCGCCCGCGCCGATCAAGCGCCGGCCTGCTGCCGCCTCACCGAACCGTAGGGGATCGATGACTGACTATGGCCGGAGCCCGGGCTCCGAAGCATGGCACCCCGAAGACCCTCTCTTCGGTGATCAATGGGCGCAGCAGCAGCACCTTCAGCAACAACAACAACAGCAGCAGCAGCAACAACAGCAGCAGCAGCAGCAGCAGCAGCAGTATTCCCAGTACCAGCAGCAATCCCAGCACCCTCAGCACCAACAGCACCCCCAGCAGCAACAGCACCCTCAGTACCAGCAGCAGGGTGGCTGGGACCCGTACGGCAGCACCGGTCAGCAGCAGCACCCGTACGACCCTCAGCAGCAGCAGTACGACTCCTGGGGCGCCCCGGCGGGCTACGGCCACGACGGCTACGGCGGCCAGCAGCAGCCCGACTACTACGGGCAGGACGGGTACCCGCCGCCGCAGCGGCCCGACCAGCGGCATCCGGAACAGCAGCAGTACCAGCAGGCCCACCAGCCGCAGCAGGCGCAACACCAGTCGCTGCAACAGCAGCAGGCCCAGCGCTCCCGACCGGTCGAGCAGGACGCCCCCTTGTGGGACGACGAGGCGGGCGCCGCCGACGACCACTCCTTCTTCTCCGGCGCGGACGACGACGAGGAGGACGAGCCGCAGTCCGGCCGCAACGACCGGCGCGGCCGCGCGGGCAAGGGCGGCAAGGGCGGGACGGGCGGCAAGAAGCGGCGCTCCGGCGTGGCGTGCCTCGTGGTGCTGGTCGTCCTCGGCGGCGGCATCGCGGGCGGCGGCTGGTTCGGCTACCGCTACTACCAGAGCAACTTCGGCCCGCCGCCGGACTTCGCGGGGCAGGGCAGCGGCGAGGTCCAGATCGAGGTCCCGCAGGGCGCGAGCGGCATCCAGATCGGCAACATCCTCAAGCGGGCCGGCGTGGTCAAGAGCGTCGACGCCTTCACCACGGCTGTAGCCAACAACCCCAAGGGCGGCACCATCCAGGCGGGCGTCTATGTGCTGCACAAGGAGATGTCGGCCTCCAGTGCCGTGACGATGATGCTCGACCCCAAGTCGCAGAACGTCCTGATCATCGCTGAGGGCCTGCGCGACACGCAGATCTACCAGATGATCGACGCCAAGCTGGGCCTCGACAAGGGCGCCACGGCCAAGGTCGCGAAGGAGCAGGTGGACTCGTTGGGGCTGCCCGAGTGGGCGGACGACGGCCCCGCGATCTCGGATCCCTTGGAGGGTTTCCTCTTCCCCTCGCGGTACAGCGTCGGCAAGGACTCCAAACCCGTGGACCTCCTCAAGCAGATGGTCAAGCGGGCCAACGCGGAGTACACCAGGGACGACCTGGTGAACCAGGCGAAGAAGGTGGGGATGACGCCGCACGAGGTCGTCACCATCGCCAGTCTGGTGCAGGCCGAGGCGAAGGAGGACCACGAGTTCGGGAAGGTCTCGCGGGTCATCTACAACCGGCTGGACGAGTACATGCCACTGGGATTCGACTCGACCATCAACTACGCCAAGGGCCGGAGCACCCTCAACACCTCCAAGGCCGACACCAGGGACCCGTCGCCGTACAACACGTACAACCACAAGGGCCTGCCGCCAGGTCCGATCGGGAACCCCGGGCACCAGGCCGTCGACGCGGCACTCCACCCGACGAAGGGCGACTGGTTGTTCTTCGTGACGGTCAAGCCGGGTGACACGCGCTTCACGAAGAGCCAGGCCGAGCACGACAAGAACGTCGAGGAGTTCAACCGGTACCAGCGGGAGCACGGCGGCTGATGAGCGACGGAACGCGCGCGGCGGTCCTCGGGTCGCCGATCGCGCACTCCCTGTCCCCGGTGCTGCACCGCGCCGCCTACGCGGAACTCGGCCTGACCGACTGGACGTACGGCCGCTTCGAGGTCGACGAGGCCGCGCTGCCCGGCTTCCTGGCCGGGCTCGCCGAAAGCGGCGAGCGGTGGGCCGGTCTCTCGCTGACCATGCCCCTGAAGCGGGCGGTCATCCCGCTGCTCGACGAGATCAGCGACACCGCCTCAGCCGTGGAGGCCGTCAACACCCTGGTCCTGACCGAGGACGGCCGCCGCGTGGGCGACAACACCGACATCCCGGGCATGGTGGCGGCGCTGCGCGAGCGCGGTGTCGGACGCGTCGGCTCCGCCGCCGTCCTCGGCGCGGGGGCGACCGCCTCCTCGGCGCTGGCCGCGCTGGCGCAGATCTGCGACGGGGAGGTCACCGCGTACGTGCGCAGCGAAACCCGCGCCGCCGAGATGCGGCAGTGGGGCGAGCGGCTCGGGGTGGCCGTGCGGACGGCCGAGTGGAAGGACGCCGCCGAGGCCCTCACCGCGCCCCTGGTGATCTCCACGACACCGGCGGGCACCGCGGACGCGCTTGCCGCCGCCGTGCCGCAGCGGCCCGGCACCCTCTTCGACGTGCTGTACGACCCGTGGCCCACCGCACTGTCCTCTGCGTGGGCGGGGCGCGGCGGGGCCGTCGTCGGGGGGCTCGACCTGCTGGTGCACCAGGCGGTGCTGCAGGTGGAGCTGATGACCGGCCGCGGCCCAGCCCCCCTGGCCGCCATGCGGGCGGCCGGAGAGGCGGCGCTGCACCGCTCCTGAGCGGCTTCGGGAAGCCCACGGCGCCGTCCGTCCAGCGGACCGCGCGCCGCCTACGCCGCCGGACGTGCGAGGATCGGATAACGCACGGATGGTCCGGTCCGCCCCACGGCGCCCGGGCGATGATGAAGGAGCGAGCACCGTTGAGCAGGTTGCGCTGGCTGACCGCGGGGGAGTCGCACGGCCCCGCACTCGTCGCGACGCTGGAGGGTCTCCCCTCCGGTGTGCCGATCACCACCGAGATGGTGGCGGAGCACCTCGCGCGGCGGCGGCTCGGCTATGGCCGCGGTGCCCGGATGACGTTCGAGCAGGACCAGGTCACCTTCCTCGGCGGAGTGCGCCACGGTCTCACCCTCGGCTCCCCGGTCGCGATTATGGTGGGGAACACCGAGTGGCCCAAGTGGGAGCAGGTCATGGCGGCCGATCCGGTGGACCCCGAGGTCCTCGCCGGGCTCGCCCGCAACGCCCCGCTGACCCGGCCGCGCCCCGGCCACGCCGACCTCGCCGGCATGCAGAAGTACGGCTTCGACGAGGCCCGGCCGATCCTGGAGCGCGCCTCCGCCCGTGAGACCGCCGCCCGCGTCGCCCTCGGCGCGGTGGCCCGCTCCTACCTCAAGGAGACGGCCGGCATCGAGATCGTCTCCCATGTGGTGGAGCTCGCCGCGGCCAAGGCCCCGCACGGCGTGTACCCCACCCCCGAGGATGTCGAGCGGCTCGACGCCGACCCCGTGCGCTGCCTGGACGCCGACGCGAGCAAGCGGATGGTCGCCGAGATCGACCAGGCCCACAAGGACGGCGACACGCTCGGCGGTGTCGTCGAGGTGCTCGCCTACGGTGTGCCGGTCGGCCTCGGCAGCCACGTGCACTGGGACCGCCGGCTGGACGCCCGGCTGGCCGCCGCCCTCATGGGCATCCAGGCCATCAAGGGCGTCGAGGTCGGTGACGGCTTCGACCTCGCCCGCGTCCCCGGCTCCAAGGCGCACGACGAGATCGTGTCCACCGAGGACGGCATCCGCCGCTCCACCGGCCGCTCGGGAGGCACAGAGGGGGGCCTGACGACCGGCGAACTGCTGCGGGTACGGGCCGCGATGAAGCCCATCGCCACCGTGCCGCGCGCTCTGGCCACCGTGGACGTGGCCACCGGCGAGGCCGCCCACGCCCACCACCAGCGCTCCGACGTCTGCGCCGTCCCGGCCGCGGGCATCGTCGCCGAGGCGATGGTCGCCCTGGTCCTGGCCGACGCGGTCGCGGAGAAGTTCGGCGGGGACAGCGTCACCGAGACCCGCCGCAACGTGCGCGGCTACCTCGAGAACCTGGCGATCCGGTGAGCGCGCCGGTCGTCGTCCTGGTGGGCCCGATGGGGGTCGGCAAGACCACCGTCGGCGAACTGCTCGCCCAGCGGCTGGGCACGACCTGCCGCGACACCGACGCGGACATCGTCGAGGCCGAGGGCCGGTCGATCGCGGACATCTTCGTCGAGGACGGAGAGGAGCACTTCCGCGCGCTGGAGGCGGAAGCCGTCCGTGTGGCGCTCGCCGAGCACCGGGGCGTGCTCGCGCTCGGCGGCGGCGCGATCCTCGACGAGCGCATCCGCCGGCTCCTTACCGGGCTGCCCGTGGTCTTTCTCGACATGGACGTCGCCGAGGCGGTCAAGCGCGTCGGCCTCGACACCGCCCGACCCCTGCTCGCCGTCAACCCGCGGCGGCAGTGGCGCGAGCTGATGGAGGCGCGCCGCCCGCTGTACACCGAGGTCGCCCGCGCCGTGGTCGAGACGGGAGCCCGGACCCCCGAGGACGTCGCGGAGGCCGTCCTGGACGCACTGGAGCTGAAGAACGCATGACGGAGAACGCCGCCCACACCCCCGTCCGCATCCGGGTCGGGGGCAGTGAGGGCACTGAGCAGTACGAGGTGCTGGTCGGCCGGCAACTGCTCGGCGAGCTGCCCGGCATGATCGGGGACAAGGCGGCCCGGGTCGCCGTCATCCACCCCGAGGCCCTGGAGGCCACCGGCCAGGCGCTGCGCGAGGACCTTGCGGAGCAGGGCTACGAGGCCGTCGCCATCCAGGTGCCCAACGCCGAGGAGGCCAAGACCGCCGAGGTCGCGGCGTACTGCTGGCGGGCGCTCGGCCAGTCGGGATTCACCCGGACGGATGTCGTCGTCGGCGTCGGCGGCGGCGCCACCACCGATCTCGCCGGGTTCGTCGCGGCGACGTGGCTGCGCGGGGTCCGATGGGTCGCCGTGCCGACCACCGTGCTCGGCATGGTGGACGCCGCGGTCGGTGGCAAGACCGGCGTCAACACCGCCGAGGGCAAGAACCTCGTCGGCGCCTTCCATCCGCCCGCCGGGGTGCTCTGCGACCTCGCGGCCCTGGAGTCGCTGCCGGTCAACGACTACGTCAGCGGACTCGCCGAGATCATCAAGGCGGGATTCATCGCCGACCCGGTGATCCTGGACCTGATCGAACAGGATCCGGCCGCCGCCCGCGGTCCCGGAGGCCCGCACACGGCCGAGCTGATCGAGCGCGCCATCCGCGTCAAGGCCGAGGTGGTCTCGGCCGACCTCAAGGAGTCGGGCCCGCGCGAGATCCTCAACTACGGCCACACGCTGGGCCACGCCATCGAGAAGAACGAGCGCTACAACTGGCGGCACGGCGCCGCCGTCTCCATCGGCATGGTCTTCGCCGCCGAACTCGGCCGCCTCGCCGGCCGGCTGGACGACGCCACCGCCGACCGCCACCGCTCCGTCCTGGAGTCCGTCGGCCTGCCGCTGACCTACCGCGGCGACCAGTGGCCGCGGCTGCTGGAGACGATGAAGGTGGACAAGAAGTCCCGTGCCGACCGGCTGCGCTTCATCGTCCTGGACGGCCTCGCCAAGCCGACCGTCCTCGAGGCTCCCGACCCCGGGGTGCTCCTCGCCGCCTATGCGGAGGTCTCCTCGTAGCCGCCGCCACGAGTGCGGGACCGCGGTTTCCGGACAGCCGGGCACCTTGGGGGGTGCCCGGCCGTTCACACAACTGCGGTCGCCCACGGTACCGTTCGGTCGGACCTGAAAGCTCTCGTACGGACGGAGTGGCTTCGATGCAGCATCCCGTGGGTGCGCCGCTGCCGCCACCGCGCGGTGGGCAACAGGGGGCGCAGCCAGGGCTCCCGCCGCAGCCTCCGGGCACCACCGGCCACTTCCCCATGGCTACGGGGGCTCCCGTGCAGCACCCGGTCCAGCCGCCCCCTCAGACGGCCGGCAGCGGCGGCGCTCCGCTGCCCCCCACCGCGCCCGGTCCCGGCCCGGTCGCCGTCCTGCTGATCGGCGCGGCCGGCGCGGGCAAGACGACCATCGCCCGGCACTGGGCGGACCACCGGGGCGCGCCGACCGCCCACATCAGCCTGGACGACGTCCGCGAGTGGGTCCGCTCCGGTTTCGCCGACCCGCAGTCCGGCTGGAACGACAACTCCGAGGCGCAGTACCGCCTCGCGCGCCGCACCTGCGGCTTCGCGGCCCGCAACTACCTGGCCAACGGCATCTCCTGCATCATCGACGACGCGGTCTTCCCCGACCGTCCGGTCGTCGGCCTCGGCGGCTGGAAGCGGCACGTCGGGCCGGGCCTGCTGCCCGTCGTCCTGCTGCCCGGCCTCGACGTCGTGCTGGCCCGCAACGCCCGGCGCAGCGGCAACCGGCGGCTGTCGGACGAGGAGGTGGCCCGCATCCACGGCCGCATGGCCGGCTGGTACGGCTCCGGGCTGCCGATCATCGACAACTCGCACCTCGACGTGGCCGCTGCCGCCGCCGCGCTGGACAGCGTGGTCACCCGCAGCCTCCTGGGCCCGCCCGCCCGATAGCCCCCGCCCGGCAGCCGCCGCACGGCAGCTCTCGACAGGCCGACCGGCGGACCGCGACGTACGCTCGCCACATGTCCGAGGTGCACGCTGCCCGCAGGGAACGCCTCCGGGACCGGTGCGCGGCGGCCGGATCGGCGGCGGCGCTGGTCTCCCGTCCCGCCAACATCCGCTATCTGACGGGCTGCGCCCCGCCGGGGACCGTCCTGCTGGTGGGACCGGGGCCCGAGGACGTGCTCGTCCACCCCCGTCATCCGTCCGGCGACCTGGCCGAGGGCCGGCTCCCGGACGACGTACGGGCTGTCGTCCTGCCCGGCCCCGAGGGCGATCCGGCGGTGACCGCCGCCGCCCTGGCTGCGGAACGCAGGGCGGAGGCCCTGGCCGTCGAGGAGCACCACCTCACCGTCGCGCGGCACCGCGCGGTGGGCGGAGCGGCCCCCGGGGTCCGTCTGCGCGACCTCGGCTCGGCTGTGGAACAGCTCCGGCTGGTCAAGGACGAGCAGGAGATCTCCGCGCTGCGGATCGCCGCCGAGATCGCCGACCAGGCGCTCAGCGAACTGCTGGAGTCGATCCTGGTGGGCCGCACCGAACGGCACCTGGCCCTGGAGCTGGAGCGCCGCCTCATCGACCACGGGGCCGACGGGCCGGCCTTCCCGACCTGCGTGGGCACCGGCCCCCACTCGGGCGCCGCGCGCCATCTGCCCACCGACCGGCGCGTCGAGGAGGGCGACTTCCTCACGGTCTGCCTCGGTGCCTGCTACCGCGGCTACCGCTGCGAGGTGGGGCGCACCTTCGTCATCGGCACCACGCCCGCGGACTGGCAGATCGAGCTGTACGACCTGGTCTTCGCGGCCCAGCGGGCCGGACGCGAGGCCCTCGCGCCCGGCGCCGCCTGCCGCGACGTCGACCGCGCGGCGCGCCATGTGCTGGAGTCCGGAGGCCACGGCGAGGCGCTGGGGGAGAGCACCGGACACGGTGTCGGACTGGAGATCGGCGAGGACCCTCGGTTGTGCCCCTCGGCCATGGGTAAACTGGACGCTTGCGTGCCGGTCACCGTCGAACCGGGGGTCCACATCCCGGGCCGCGGCGGTGTCCGGATCGACGACACACTCGTCGTTCGTCCACCGGCGGACGGCGGGCCCGAGCTACTCACCATCACGACCAAGGAGCTGCTCGCCCTGTAGAGGGCGGCCGCGGTTCCCGGTCCCCGAAGCAGCAGTGCAGGAGATTCCGCAACCGTGGCCACCACGAACGACCTCAAGAACGGCCTCGTGCTCAAGCTCGACGGCGGCCAGCTCTGGTCCGTCGTCGAGTTCCAGCACGTCAAGCCCGGCAAGGGCCCCGCCTTCGTCCGTACGAAGCTCAAGAACGTGCTCTCCGGAAAGGTCGTCGACAAGACCTTCAACGCCGGCGTGAAGGTCGAGACGGCCAACGTCGACAAGCGGGGGATGCAGTTCTCCTACAAGGACGGCGAGAGCTTCGTGTTCATGGACATGGACACGTACGACCAGGTCTACATCGCTCCCGAGGTCGTCGGTGACGCGGCCCGCTTCCTCCTGGAGGGCTTCGAGGCGGTCGTCGCCATGTACGAGGGCTCGCCCCTCTACATCGAGCTCCCGGCCGCGGTCGAGCTGGTCATCGAGTACACCGAGCCCGGTGTGCAGGGCGACCGCTCCACCGGCGGCACCAAGCCCGCCAAGCTGGAGACCGGCTACGAGATCGGCGTCCCGCTCTTCATCACCACCGGTGAGAAGATCAAGGTCGACACCCGCTCGGGTGAGTACCTCGGCCGGGTGACCAGCTAACCGTGGCTGCTCGTAACAAGGCCCGCAAGCGCGCCTTCCAGATCCTCTTCGAGGCGGAGCAGCGGGGTGTCGATCCCACGACCGCCATGGCGGACTGGATCAGGCTCGCCCGGACCGACGACCGGCAGCCGCCGGTCAGCGAATACACGATGCAGCTCGTCGAGGGGTACGCTGAGCACGCCAGGCGCATCGACGAACTGCTGTCGAAGCACGCCGTGGGCTGGACGCTCGACCGGATGCCGGTGGCCGACCGGAACATCCTGCGGCTCGGCGCCTACGAGCTGATCTGGGAGGACGCCGTCCCCGACGCCGTCGTCCTGGACGAGGCCGTGCAGCTGGCCAAGGAATTCTCCACGGACGACTCCCCGTCGTTCGTGAACGGCCTGCTGGCCCGCCTCAAGGAGCTGAAGCCCGG
>NZ_JBYIQP010000060.1:0-43955 GCF_057707665.1 Actinacidiphila sp. bgisy167
CCCGGGGGGGGTGTGGGGGGGGCGGGCGCGCCCCCCACCACGTGGCTTTGTCGAGCAGTAGCGATGTCGCTTCTCGACGAGTTCGGGAGGCGCCCCGTTCCACGGACGGGTGGTGTCGGGTTTTTGCCAGGGCAGCATCGGGATGCTCCTGGCGAAAGGTGCTGGTCATGCCGCAGATGTCGACGGTCGAGCGGTACGTGGTCATCCGGCGTGACCACCGCGACGGCATGTCGATGCGAGAGCTCGAGCGCGAACACGGCGTGACGTGACGGACCGGGGAAGGCACTGGACTCGGCCCGCCCGGAGCCACGCGAGAAGCTGCCGCCCCGGGCCCCCGCTCCGGATCGGTACGAGCCGGTGATCGACGAGATCCTCCGGACGGACCTGGATGCACCACGCAAGCAGCGGCACACCGTCACCCGGATCTTCCACCGGCTGGTCGAGGAACCGTTGCCGACGTCTCCTACGGCCTCGAACGAGTCGTTCGGAGGCTGGACCAAGACGTGTTCACCGATCCCAGGCTCTGCGCGGCGATCGTCGACCGGCTCCCGTTCCAACGGCACCGTCTTCGAGACCGGAACCGACTCCCGCCGCCTCGCCGGGACCCGAGCCCGAGCTGAGGCGCCGTCGAAGGCCGGCTGCGCTCAGGGCGACCAGACATACGGTGTCGTCGTGGTGACCGCGTGCAGGCCGAGGCGGGTGAGGATCGGGGCGCTGTCGGCTGAGGCGTCGACGTAGACGTAGGGGACACCGCGGGCAGCGGCGAGTTGGGCCCGGTGGGCGACCATGGCCCGGTAGATGCCCTGTCCGCGCCATTCCTTGAGCGTCGAGCCGCCCCAGAGGCCACTGAAGTCGACGCCGTCCTTGAACACCAGCCAGGCCGCACAGACGACTTCGGCGTGTGCCTCGGCGACGAGGACGATGGTGTTCTCCGGGGCGTTCTCGATCCGGGCGGCCAGGTCGTCGGCGAGCCAACTCCAATCCTCGCCCCAGACGATGCTCTCCATGGCGGCGATGCGCTGGAGGTCTGACCTGGAGGTGACACGGCGGAGGGTGACGCCGTCGGGCAGGACGGGATCGGCGGCAAGGTCCGCGGACTGCCCGATGAGCACGGTCTCGCTGTCCTCGGCGACGAAGCCGGCCGCCGTGAGCCGGTCAGTGAGGTCGGCGGGGAGATCATGGGCGCGAGTCTTCCATTCGACCGCCTCACCACGGGCAGCGAAGAAGTCACGCTGTCGCGCTATGAGCGCGTCGAGTTCTGCCCCACGCACACCAAGGTCGCGTGGGCCCGTGACAAAGCCGCGGTGCCAGCCGACGACGCGGGTCAAGGGGCCGTCCTTCTCGATGCGGGCGCTGCCGCCTGGAGGGGTGACACCGCGGAGTTGGGCGTCATACGCGGTGCGGAGCTCGTCGATCAGCTTGTTTTTCACTCGAACACCGTACGGACCGGGTCAAGTGCTTAAACGCGGGTCGACATCGCGTGACCAGCAAGGGCTGCGCTCTCTCACCCGGCCACCGGAGAGATCAGAACCAGGTACTGGCCCTCTGCCCCTACCTGCCTCGACGGCCAGCCGCCCTTCGAGCGGCCGACCGTCGACACCTCCGCCGCGCGGACGGCGACGAGACCCCCGGCACCCCGAACCGGACCGGCTTTGGAGTCTGGACCCCCAGCCGGGCTCGGCGGCGCGGACCGTGACCGTCCTGCGGAGCCACCACCGCACCCCGGGGCGGGGTGGTCAACGCCGCGTCAGTTGCGCCAGGGCCTGCGGGACGTCCTCGACGGAGTCGACGAGCGCGATGCGCGGCTCCATGGAGCGGCCTTCGGCGAGCGCCCGCAGAAGTGGCCAGACGGGCAGGCGCCGCGTCCAGTGCTCGCGGCCGACCAGCACCATGGGACGCGGAGCGCCGTTGGACTCGTAGTAGTTCGGCGTGGCGGTGTCGAAGACCTCCTGGACGGTGCCCGCCGCGCCCGGCAGGAAGACCACCCCGGCGGTGCAGCGGGCCAGCAGGCCGTCCTCGCGGATGGCGTTGGCGAAGTACTTGGCTATGTGTGCGGCGAAGGCGTTCGGCGGCTCGTGTCCGTAGAACCACGTCGGCACGCCGATGGAGGCGCCGCCGTCGGGCCAGCGGTCGCGCACGTCGAAGGCGACGCGCGCCCAGTCCGTGACGGAAGGGCGGAAGGAGGGGACCTTGGCCACCGTCTCCAGGGCATCGAGGAGCATCGCGTCGTCGAAGGGCGCGGCGTAGGCGCCGAGGTTGGCCGCCTCCATGGCGCCGGGCCCGCCGCCCGTGGCCACGGTCAGGCCCGCGCGGGCCAGCGACCGGCCGAGCCGGGCCGCGTCCGCGTACGCGTCGCTGCCGCGCTCCATGGCGTGACCGCCCATGACCCCCACGACGCGGGCGCCCGCGACGAGTTCGTCGAAGGCGTCGGAGACCGCGTCGTCGTGGATCCCGCGCAGCATCGAGGCGTAGATGTCCCCGCTGCCCCGGGTACGCAGGAACCACTGGTAGGCGCGGGCGTCCGGGGTCGCCTCGTACCCCTCGGAGAGGCCCTCGAACAGCGCGTCCGGTCCGTAGAGCGAGCCGCGGTAGGGGTCGAAGGGGAGGTCCGGCACCGGGGGGAAGAACATGGCGCCGCCCGCGCGGACGTGGGCGGCCGCCTCCGGCTCCATGGCGCAGCCCAGAAAGACGGCCTCGGAGGTGTCCGTGGACATCAGGGCGGGCGTACGGGCCGTCAGGTCGACCGACTGCACGCGCTGACCGCGCAGCGATCCCGACGCGGCGACGCGGTCGAACTCCTCGAGGGTCTCTATCTCGTGATCACTCGTCGGCTGCACGCCCGCCACCCTAGCCCTCGGGACGGCGGAGCCCGCCGCGGGGGTCTCGGCGGGGTTCCGGTCCCCGCACGGCGGGCTCCTGGTACGGCCGTCGGAGCGGGCGCGCCGCCCCTCGGGACGGCGGGGACGTCACGGCAGCGGGACGGTGCCCAGATGGGCGATGAGCAAGGTCAGCGGCAGCACGGCGCCGAGGACCGAAAGGGCCCGTACGGCGGCCGCGTTGCGCAGCAGCGCGGCGGGCGCTCCGAGCCGGGTGAGAGCGGCGGTGGCCGGACGGCGGGCGCGCCTGGCGTCCACGGTCGCGGTCAGGGCGGTCGCGACCGCCGACAGGACGACCAGGAGGCCACCCAGCACCGTGAGCGGTCCGACGGGGTGCGTCGCGGCGCCGACCCGGTCGCTGCCGGCGAGGGCGGTGGCGGCCACCGCGCAGAGCGCGCCCAGCGGACGGCCCACGAGCGCCGCCTCCTCCTGGAGGGCCCGGCCCGCCAGGAGCCGCAGGGAGCCGGGCCGGTGCGCCGCCAGCAGCCGCCCGCACAGGTGGATCAGGCCGGGCATGGCCAGCACCATGCCGGCGGCCGTCAGCAGCCAGCCGCCGGCGACGGCCGCCGCGATGTGGCCGAGGCCGCCGGGCAGCGGGAGCCTGCCGCCGGGGGCGGCGGCCTTCCCGGCCGAGGCGACCTGCACGGTCAGGCCGATCGCCACAAGGGCGACGCCCCACGGCAGGCCCACGGGCGTGCGGCCCTCCCGCGTGGAGGGCACCTCATGACGGGCGCGTTTCGGCCGCAGCGCGGCGGCGGTCGAGAGCGCCGCGACCGGCGGGAGCGTGGCCAGCAGCGTCAGCGCGCCCGCGAGCGGGAGTTCCCGGTCCGCGCCCAAGGCCGCGGCGGCGCCGGTGACATGCGGGCCGGGCAGCTCGCCGCGCAGGAAGAGGAAGGCCAGGAGCGCGAGCAGGGCGCCCAGACCGCAGTTGAGCGCCGAGCCGGCCGCGGCCAGCAGCGGCAGTCCGCGCCGGCTGAGCCCGGCGGCGGACAGTCCCGGCCGCAGCACGCTCGGCTCCGTACGGGCCACCAGCACCGACAGATGGACGGTGGCGGCGAACGGCACGGCGCACCACAGCAGCCGGAGGAGGCCGTCCGGGGCCTGCTCCGGGTGCGCGAGGGCGTGCCCGAGCACGGCGAGCAGCAGAAACCCCGTGCCCGCGGCCGCGGCGACGACGAGCAGCCGGCGCAGCAGTACGTCCGGCCGGGAACCGAGGGCTACACGGAGGCTGAGCACGAGTCGGCTTCCTCCCGCTCCTGGTGCGGCATGCCGGCGGCGAGCCGGCCGTCGACGAGGGTGACCACCCGGTCGGCGAGGGAGACGACCTCGGGGTCGTCGGACGCCAGCAGCAAGGCGATGCCGTGCGAACGTGCGGCGCTGGTCAGCATGCGCAGCACCTGGGCGCTGTCCGCGCGGTGCAGCGGAGCGGTCGGTTCGTCGGCGAGGACCACGGAAGGCCGGTTGACCAGGGCGCGGGCGATCGCCACGCGCTGGCGCTCGGCCTGGAGCAGCCGGTCCGGGCGCCTGCGGGCCACACCGCCGAGGTCCAGCCGGTCCAGCCACTCCTGAGCGGCGGTGCGGGCCGTGCGGTAGGGGACGCCGCACAGAAGCAGCGGCAGCGCGGTGTTCTCCCGGACGGTCAGTTCGGGCAGCAGCTGGGGGCTGCTGCCGACCCAGCCGAAGCGCTCGCGGCGCAGCCGCTCGCGGGCGGCCGTGCCGAGGCTGTGCACGGGGGAGCCGTTGAACCACACCTCGCCCTGCTCGGGGAGGAGTTCGCCGGACAGGCAGCGCAGCAAGGTGGTCTTTCCGGCGCCGTGCGCGCCGAGGACGCCGAGGATCTCGCCCTCCCGCACGCCGAGGGACACGCCGAGCAGGGCGGGTGAGCGGTCGTGCGTGTGGTGCAGGCCGCGGGCCCACAGCACGTCGTTGTCGGGTGGGTTCACATGGGCCTCCGACGAACGCGGGGAGTCCGGGTCACTGCGCACCGTATGCGCCCCACCGCCCTGTCCCGCCGTCACCGGCCGCCTTTCGCCGGGCGTGGCCACCCGTGCGGACTACGCCTCGGCGCGGTCTCCCCCGTTTCCCCGGCTTCCCGCCCCGGTCCCGTGGCCGCTGTCGCCGAGTGCGCCGAAGGGGCGCGCGGGCGGTGCCGGCCGCCGGGGGCGCTCCCAGCGTCCGGGGCGCGCCGGTGGCGCCCCGGACGCGACCGGTCCTCGGCAAGGAGCGGTCAGAGCTTGGTCCACGCCTCGGTGAGGACGGTGCGCAGGACGCCCTCGATCTCGTCGAACGTCGACTGGTCGGCGATCAGCGGCGGCGCGAGCTGGACGACCGGGTCCCCGCGGTCGTCCGCGCGGCAGTAGAGGCCGTTCTCGAAGAGCGCCTTGCTGAGGAAGCCGTACAGGACGCGCTCGGTCTCCTCGTCGGTGAAGGTCTCCTTGGTGGCCTTGTCCTTCACCAGTTCGATGCCGTAGAAGTAGCCGTTGCCGCGGACGTCGCCGACGATCGGCAAATCCTTCAGCTTCTCCAGGGTGGCGCGGAAGGCGCCCTCGTTGTCGAGGACGTGCTGGTTGAGCTGCTCGCGCTCGAAGATGTCGAGGTTCGCCAGGGCGACCGCCGCCGACACCGGGTGGCCGCCGAAGGTGTAGCCGTGCAGGAAGGTGTTGTCGCCCCGGTAGAAGGGCTCGGCGACGCGGTCGGAGATGATGCACGCGCCGATGGGGGAGTAGCCCGAGGTCATGCCCTTGGCACAGGTGATCATGTCCGGGACGTAGCCGAACTTGTCGCAGCCGAACATCGTGCCGAGCCGTCCGAAGGCGCAGATGACCTCGTCGGAGACGAGCAGCACGTCGTACCGGTCGCAGATCTCGCGGACCCGCTGGAAGTAGCCGGGCGGCGGCGGGAAGCAGCCGCCGGCGTTCTGCACCGGCTCCAGGAAGACGGCCGCGACGGTTTCCGGGCCCTCGAAGAGGATCTCCTGCTCGATCTGGTCGGCGGCCCAGCGGCCGAAGGCCTCGGGGTCGTCGCCGAAGAGCGGCGCGCGGTAGATGTTGGTGTTGGGCACCTTGCGGGCGCCGGGGACCAGCGGCTCGAAGGGTGCCTTGAGGCCCGGCAGACCGGTGATGGACAGGGCGCCCTGCGGAGTGCCGTGGTAGGCGACGGCACGCGAGACGACCTTGTACTTGGTCGGCCGGCCGGTGAGCTTGAAGTACTGCTTGGCGAGCTTCCAGGCGGTCTCGACGGCCTCACCGCCGCCGGTGGTGAAGAAGACCTTGTCGAGGTCGCCGGGGGCGTGGCCGGCGAGGCGCTCGGCGAGCTCGACCGCCTTGGGGTGGGCGTAGCTCCACACCGGGAAGAAGGCGAGCTCCTGGGCCTGCTTGTAGGCGGTCTCCGCGAGTTCCACGCGGCCGTGGCCGGCGTTGACCACGAACAGCCCCGCCAGACCGTCGATGTAGCGCTTGCCCTTGTCGTCGTAGATGTACGTGCCCTCGCCGCGCACGATGGTCGGCACAGGGGCGTTCTCGTACGACGACATGCGGGTGAAGTGCATCCACAGGTGGTCGTACGCGGTCTTGGAAAGGTCCGCGCTCATGGCTATCTGGTTCCCCAGGTGTAGGTCTGCTTCCGCAGCTTGAGGTAGACGAAGCTCTCGGTGGACCGCACGCCGGGCAGCGTGCGGATCCGCTTGTTGATCGTCTCCAGGAGATGGTCGTCGTCCTCGCAGACGATCTCGATCAGCAGGTCGAAGGAGCCCGCGGTCACGACGACGTACTCGACCTCCCCCATCGCCGCGAGCGCGTCGGCGACGTGCTCGACGTCGCCCTCGACGTTGATGCCGACCATCGCCTGCCGCCGGAAGCCCACGGTGAGCGGGTCGGTGACGGCGACGATCTGCATGACGCCCTGGTCGAGCAGTTTCTGGACGCGCTGGCGCACGGCCGCCTCCGACAGGCCCACGGCCTTGCCGATGGCGGCGTAGGGACGCCTGCCGTCCTCCTGGAGCTGCTCGATGATCGCTTTGGAGACGGAATCGATCACGAGGCCGGCGTTGCCGCCCCTGTGATCCGGAGTACGAGTGGCCACGCCCCCCACTCTGCACGAGAGGTCAGCCGTCATGCAACCCCTGATCGATGAAATCCGTGGTTTACAGGTTCTGTTCGCGCGGAATCTGTTGTTTCGGAGTTTCGGCTATGTCGAATACGGCAGTGCTGCCGGTAGGCTGGAGTCCGTCTCACACATCGGACAGGACAGGGAGAGGTGCAGTGGGCGAGCTCCGTATCTTGCGCAACCACATCAACGGAGAATTCCGCGATGCCGCCGACGGGCGCACCACCGACGTGGTGAACCCCGCCACCGGTGAGGTCTACGCGACCGCGCCGCTCTCCGCCGCCGCCGATGTCGACGCGGCCATGGCCGCCGCCGCGGCCGCCTTCCCGGCCTGGCGCGACACGACGCCCTCGGAGCGCCAGAGGGCCCTGCTGAAGATCGCGGACGCCTTCGAGGCGCGCGCGGACGAGCTGGTCGCCGTCGAGAGCGAGAACACCGGCAAGCCGATCGGGCTGACGGCCAGCGAGGAGATCCCTCCGATGGTCGACCAGATCCGCTTCTTCGCGGGCGCCGCCCGCATGCTCGAGGGCCGCTCGGCCGGCGAGTACATGGAGGGCATGACCTCGATCGTCCGCCGGGAGCCGGTCGGCGTCTGCGCCCAGGTCGCCCCGTGGAACTACCCGATGATGATGGCCGTGTGGAAGTTCGCGCCGGCGATCGCCGCGGGCAACACGGTGGTGCTCAAGCCCTCGGACACCACCCCGGCCTCCACCGTGCTGATCGCCGAGATCATCGCAGGGATCCTGCCCGAGGGTGTCTTCAACGTCGTGTGCGGCGACCGTGAGACGGGCCGGCTGATGGTCGAGCACCCGACCCCGGCGATGGCCTCCATCACCGGCTCGGTCCGCGCCGGCATCCAGGTGGCCGGCAGCGCCGCCAAGGACGTCAAGCGGGTCCACCTCGAACTCGGCGGCAAGGCCCCGGTCGTGGTCTTCCAGGACACCGACATCGCGAAGGCGGTCGAGGACATCGCCGTCGCGGGCTACTTCAACGCCGGCCAGGACTGCACCGCCGCCACCCGCGTCCTGGTCCACGAGTCGATCCACGACGAGTTCGTGGCGCAGCTGGCCAAGACCGCCGCCGACACCAAGACCGGCGCCCCGGACGACGAGGACGTGCTCTACGGCCCGCTGAACAACGCCAACCAGCTCGCCCAGGTCGCCGGCTACATCGAGCGCCTGCCGGCGCACGCGAAGGTCGTGGCCGGCGGCCACCGGGTCGGCGAGAAGGGCTACTTCTACGCCCCCACCGTCGTCTCCGGACTCAGGCAGGACGACGAGATCATCCAGAACGAGGTCTTCGGCCCGGTCATCACCGTCCAGTCCTTCTCCGACGAGGACCAGGCCGTCGAGTGGGCCAACGGCGTGGAGTACGCGCTGGCCTCCTCGGTGTGGACCAAGGACCACGCCCGTGCGATGCGCATGTCCAAGCGCCTCGACTTCGGCTGCGTGTGGATCAACACCCACATCCCGCTGGTCGCCGAGATGCCGCACGGCGGTTTCAAGAAGTCCGGCTACGGCAAGGACCTGTCCGCCTACGGCTTCGAGGACTACACGCGCGTCAAGCACGTCATGACGTCCCTGGACGGCTGACGCACGAGGGGGCGAGCCCCCGCCGCAGCCCTGCAACAGCCCCGCCACGGCCCCGGCGCGACCCCCGCGTCCGGGGCCGCGGCGTGCGCGCGTACGCTGCCGGTATGGAGGATCGAAGATCTCTCGAACAGCGCATACGGGCCTGGCTCGTTGTCTTCGTGGTGGGCCTGGTGCTGAGCGGCGTGACCGCGTTCCCGCTGGCGCAGGAGGTGCGCTGGGTGGACGGTTGGGGCCTTCCCGGGGCGGTCGGTGACTGGATGTCACGTGTGAGGGAGGCGCTGGACACCACCGACGCGACCTACCCCTTCCTTTTCTACGGCACGGACTGGCTGGCCTTCGCCCACCTGGTGATCGCCGTGGCCTTCTACGGCGTCTGGCGCGACCCGGTGCGCAACGTCTGGGTCGTCGAGTGGGCCATGATCGCCTGCGTCGGGATCGTCCCGCTGGCCGCGATCTGCATCCCGCTGCGCGGCCTGCCGCTGTGGTGGATGCCGGTCGACATGGCCTTCGGCGTCTTCGGCATGGTGCCGCTGCTGGCCCTGCGGCGGTTGATCAAGCGGTTGGAGAGCGCCACCGCGGCGCCCGCCCAGCCGGCCGGCGTCTGACGGACCGCGGCGTGCGCGGACCGCGGTCCGCGCACGCTTCAAGGGCCGTCGAGCTCCGCGCGCAGCACGCCGATGCGGTTGCTGGTCACGGCGTCCACGCCGAGGCGTAGCAGCCGCCGCATCGTCCGGCGCAGGTCCACCGTCCACGCGCCGACCCACAGGCCCTCGCCGTGCGCCCACGCCACCACGGGCGCGTCCACCAGCCCGAAGCGCAGGTTGATCCAGCGCGGCCGCAGCCGCGTCAGCAGCAGTGGCGGCACGGGCGCGGAGGTCTTCCAGGTCAGCGCGATCTCGGCGGCCGGGTCACCGTCGCGCAGCGCCAGCACGGCGGCCGTCTCGCCGCAGTAGTACGTACGGTCCGCGGCGCCCGCGTCCCGGACCGCGGCCAGCACCGGGCCCGCGGACTCCGGCAGGGCGAGGTCGATCAGCGCCCGGCAGCCGCGGACCGCGGTCAGCGCCTCGTACAGCGTCGGGACGCCCGGCGGCAGCCGGTCCGCCGTGAGGTCGGCCACCGCCGACCCCACGCCCCACAGCCGCTTGAGGCTGGGGTCGTGGAGCAGCACCGGCACCTGGTCGCGGGTCAGCCGTACGTCCATCTCCACCGTGTCCGCCCCCGCGCGCAGCGCGCTGCGCAGCGAGGGCAGGGTGTTCTCGCGGTGGCGGTAGGGGTCGCCGCGGTGGGCGATCGCTAGTGCTGCCATCCGGCCAGGTAGGAGTCGATCTCGGCGGTGAGCTTCGCCTTGCCGGGGGCGTCGAGGAAGGAGGCCTCGACGGCGTTCCTGGCGAGCTGGGCCAGGCCGCCCTCGTCGAGCCGCAGCAGCCGTGCCACCACCGCGTACTCGGTGTTGAGGTCGGTGCCGAACATGGGCGGGTCGTCGCTGCCCACGGTGACGAGCACGCCCGCGGCCGCCATCTCCTTGACGGGGTGCTCGTCGAGCGTGGCGACGGCGCGGGTGGCGATGTTGGAGGTCGGGCAGACCTCCAGCGGGATGCGGTGCTCGGCCAGGTGCTCCAGCAGACGAGGGTCCTGGGTGGCGCTGGTGCCGTGGCCGATGCGCTCGGCGCCCAGTTCGCGCAGCGCGTCCCAGATCGTCTGCGGACCGGTGGTCTCGCCCGCGTGCGGCACGCTGTGCAGGCCGACCGCGCGGGCACGGTCGAAGTACGGCTTGAACTGGGGGCGCGGCACCCCGATCTCGGGCCCGCCCAGCCCGAAGCTGACCAGCCCCTCCGGCTGCAGCTCGGTGGCGATGCGCGCGGTCTCCTCGGCGGAGGCCAGCCCCGCCTCGCCCGGGATGTCGAAGCACCAGCGCAGCACGACGCCGAGCTCCGACTCGGCCGCCTTGCGGGCGTCCTCGATCGCCTCGACGAAGGCCCCATCCGGGATGCCCCGGCGGACCGAGCTGTACGGGGTCACGGTCAGCTCCGCGTAACGGATGTTCTGCCGCGCCATGTCGCGGGCGACCTCGTACGTCAGCAGGCGCACGTCCTCCGCGTCGCGGACCAGGTCGACGACGGACAGGTAGACCTCGATGAAGTGGGCGAAGTCCCGGAAGCTGAAGTACTCGGCGAGAGCGGCGGGGTCGGCGGGCACCCGGGAATCCGGGTGCCGCGCGGCGAGCTCCGCCACGATGCGCGGAGAGGCCGAGCCGACGTGGTGCACGTGCAGTTCGGCCTTGGGGAGCCCCGCGATGAAGGCGTCGAGGGATGACGCGGTGTCGGGCATGCGGTGAACCTCCTGCGGGGTCGTCGGCAACCGCCATCGTAAACGTGAAAATGCCCCTGTTCGGTGTTGTCGCAGGCCATAGCATTGCCCGACGTAGTCATCAGGAAGGCAGCGATGTCCCACGAAGCCGAGAACCCGACGCCGCTCGACGCCGCGAGCGAAACCCCCGCAGCGGCGCTCCCGTCGCCGCCCTCGGCGGCCCCGGCGGCCCCGGCGGACGCCGACTCCGGCACCGCCCCGGCCGGGGACAGGGAGGCGCCCGGAAGCGCGGCGCCCGTGGATGGCGCGGGCACGGAAGGCGGGTCGCCCGCCGTGCCTGCGGCGCCCGCTGCTCCTGCGGCGCCCGCTGCTCCTGCGGCGCCCGCCGTGCCTGCGGCGCCTGGCGTGCCTGCGGCGCCCGCCGTGCCTGCGGCGCCCGCTGCTCCTGCGGCGCCTGGCGTGCCTGCGGCGCCTGGCGTGCCTGCGGCGCCCGCCGTGCCTGCCGCGCCTGCCGCGCCCGCCGTGCCGCCCTTCGGGGTGCCAGGGCCGCGCGATCCGTGGGCGCCGCCGGTGCCCACGGCTCCCGGATACGGGCAACCCGGCGCGCCGGCCGGATACCACCCCTGGGCGCCGCCCGTCCCGCAGCCGCCGCAGGAGCACGTGGAGTTGACCAAGCGCCCGGTGCCCGAGGGCGCGCCCGCGCCCGGGCCGGACGCGCAGCCGCGCGATCCGTGGGCGCCGCCCGCGCCGGACGCGGCGGCCGTGCCCCCGCAGCCGCCCCACCCCGGCGGGCCCGGCTTCCCCGCCTTCCCCGCCTTCCCCGCCTACCCCGGGCACTCCGGGCCGCCCGGTTACCCCGCGTACCCGGCCCACCCCGGCTACCCCACCCACCCCGGCTACGGGATGGACCCGTACGGCGGGTGGGCGCCGCCGCCCCCCGCCCGCAACGGCGTCGGCGTGACGGCGATGGTCCTGGCCATCGTGGGCGCCGTCCTGGCGGTGTCCTGCTTCGGGGCCTTCCTCGGCCTCCCGCTCGGCATCGCGGCCGTCGTCTGCGGCATCGTCGGACTGCGGTTCACCCGGCGCGGCGAGGCGACCAACCGGGCACAGGCGATGACCGGCCTGATCCTCGGGGCGGTCTCCATCGTCCTGTCGGCCGCGATGATCGCCCTGGCCGTCAACGGAATCAACAATGGCTGGTTCGACGGGCCGGGCGGCGATCTCATCACGTCCCGGAACGGCGACTGGGCGGAGCCGCTGGGCGAGGGCGGCACCGCCGTCTACGAGGACGGGGTCCGCGTCACGCTGACCGACGCCCGCCCTGCCGAGGGCCTGCCCACCGGCCTGGCCGGGGAGGGCACCGCCGTCACCTTCACCGTCGAGGTGGTGAACACCGGCGACGACACCGCGGACCTCAGCGAGAGCGAGATCTCCGCCTATCCGGCCGACGAGGAGGAGGAGAGCCTGCCGAACCTGTCGGCAGGCCGCGGCCTGTCCGGCGAGCTGGAGGCCGGCGAGCGCACGACCGCGGAGGTCACCGTGGTCGTACCGATGGACGACGAGGACGGCCTCTTCCAGGTCGAGGTCGCACCCGGCTACGCGTACGACTACACCTACTGGCACCTGGACGTGCCGTAGGGCCGGCGCCGCGGTTCAGCGCCGCACCGCGTCCAGCGCCAGCAGGGCCACGTGCAGCGAGAGACAGGACTCGACCTGGTCCAGGTCGACGCCGAGGACGCGTTCGACGCGGTGCAGCCGGTCGTAGAATGAGGGCCGCGACAGATGCGCGGCCTCGGCCGCGGCCGACTTGTTGCGGCCGGCGTCCAGGTAGGCGGTGAGGATCCGGACCAGATCCTTCCCGTGCTCGGCGTCGTGGGCGAGCAGCGGGCCGAGCTCGCGCTCGACGTACGTCTGCAGCCGCGCGTCGTCGCGCAGGAGGTGGAGCAGCCCGCGCAGCCGGACGTCCGGCAGTCGGTAGTACGCCCGCCCGCCGCCCCTCACGCCTCCCGCTCCGCGCCCGCCGCCCGCCACCACCCCCGGGGTGAGGGGCTGTGCCCCGCCCCCTTCGCCGCGCCCGCCGTGCATCGCGGCGTCCGCGACCTGTGCCGCCTCCAGCAGGGTGCGGCGGGCGTCGCGCAGGGAGCCGACCGAGGAACCGGCCGCCATGAGGAAGGCGGGTCCGCCGTCCCGGGCGGGGTCGGTCAGCCGGGTCAGCGCGGCGGCGAAGTCCTCCAGCGCGGTGTGCTCGTGGTCGGAGGCGCCGAGCGAGACCAGCACGCCGACCGCGCCGTCGTCGAGGGGCGCGGTGAGCGCCGTCAGCCCCCGCTCGCGTACGGCCTGGGCCGCCGTCTCGGTGAAGTCCCGCAGCCTGGCCTGCGCCTCCAGCGCGGCTGAGGCGGGTCCGCCGCGCAGCCGCAGCATGACGCCGACCAGCCGCCGGCCCTCCAGCGGCACCCCGAGCGCCCGGGCGCGCAGCGCCACGTCGGAGACGGTCAGGGCATGGGTGAGGATGCCGGAGAGCAGGGTGCGGTGGGTCTGCCGCTCCAGGGACTCCCGGTCGCGCTGCAGCAGCCGGTTGAGCGCGAGGGCGGCGGCCCCCCGCTCCAGCAGCACCCCGTGGCGGTGCGGGCGTTCGATCGGGTCCGGCGCCGTGGCGGGCGCCGGTTCGCCGACGATCACCAGTCTGCCCCAGTCCCGGCCGCGCGCCCCCACCGCGGTGACCAGCCAGCCGGTGCGCCGGTCGTGGCCGGTGCGGCCGGCCGGGTGCACGCCGCGGCTGCGCCGTTCCCAGCCGTCGAGCAGGGCTTCGGGGTCCTGGCCCGCGGAGTCGAAGGCGAGCACCTGGTGCGAGAGGTTCTCCAGGACGACGGGCGCGCCCGCCATCCGGGCCACCTCCCGGACGACCTCGTCGGGCTCGGCGCCCTCGACGGACAGCTCGTTGAAGGTCTGGTGCACCGCCTCCGAGGCCCGCAGCTCGGTCAACTGGGCGTCGACGACGAGGGCGTGGACGGCCTCGGTCACCGCGACGAAGCGCACCTCGGCGCGCAGGACCACGAGCGGCAGCCCGCGCCGCCCTGCGGCCCGCACGAGGGGGAGGGGCAGGGCGTCCGCGTAGCGCCGGCCCAGCTCGACGACGAGGCCCGCCGCGCCGACGTCGGCGAGGCCGTCGATGTAGCGTGCCAGCGCCTCCTTGTCGTCGGGCAGCATCACGCCGGTGGTGAGCACCAGCTCGCCCCCGCGCAGCATGCCGGCGATGTCGGCCAGTTCGCTGACGTGCACCCAGCGCACCGGGCGCCGGAGCCCGCCGGAGCCCGCGACGACCTGCGGCGCTCCCCTTCGGAGCACGTCCAGTTCCAGGACCTCGGCGACGGTGGGGAACACGGGTGACCTCCGGCGGCGGAGCGGGGCGGATGCCGTGCCACGGTAACCCCACTGCGTGAAGGCCCCCGTGACGCGGCATGCGACGTGACCGCCGCCCGGCGGACACTGCCGGACGCGGCGCCCGGCAGCGTCCCCCGGCCGGTCTGCCGCGCCCCGAAGATGACACAGAATTCGTCGCGTAACCAAAAGGCAACAACGGAATCACTTGTTGGGGTGAGCCTCCTCTGTCAGGATCATCCACCAATCCAGGCTTTAGCCACGCCGCCGAGGGAGTGCGAGGAGAAGACGATGGACCTCAGCGCGAACGGCGTGTTCGACGTGCGGGAGCGTTTCGCCGCGGGGGCCCAGTACATCGACGGCACCCTGTGCGTCGGCACCTCCGGCCGGCCGCACCCCGTGGTCGCCCCGGCGACGGGCGAGACCGTGTACTCCTACGACCTGGCCGGCCCCGGCGACGTGGACGCCGCGGTCGCCGCCGCCGCTTGGGCGCTGCCCGGCTGGGCCGGCGCCACTCCCGGTGAACGATCCGACGCCATGCACCGCTTCGCCGGCGTCCTCGCCGGGCGGGCCGCCGAGTTCGCGTACGCCGAGTCGCTCCAGTGCGGCAAGCCGCTCCGGCTGACCACGGAGTTCGACGTCCCGGGCACCGTCGACAACACCGCGTTCTTCGCGGGCGCCGCCCGCCATCTGGAGGGCAGGGCGGCGGGGGAGTACTCCGGCGACCACACCTCCTATGTGCGGCGCGAGCCCGTGGGCGTGGTGAGTTCCATCACGCCGTGGAACTACCCGTTGCAGATGGCCGCCTGGAAGGTCCTTCCGGCGATCGCCGCGGGCAACACCATTGTGCTCAAGCCGGCCGAACTGACGCCGCTGACCTCGCTGATGTTCGCCGAGGCGGCGACCGAGGCGGGCATCCCGGCGGGCGTGGTCAACGTGGTCGCCGGCGCCGGCAAGGAGGCGGGCGAGCACCTGGTGGGCCATCCGGACGTCGCCATGACCTCCTTCACCGGCTCCACCGCGGTCGGCAGGCGCGTCGCGGAGATCGCCACCGGCACCGTCAAGCGGCTGCACCTGGAGCTGGGCGGCAAGGCGCCCTTCGTCGTCTTCGACGACGCCGACCTGGAGGCGGCCGTCCACGGCGCGGTCGCCGGCGCCCTGATCAACACCGGTCAGGACTGCACCGCCGCCACCCGCGCCTATGTGCAGCGCCCCCTCTACGACGCCTTCGTCGCCGGTGTCGCCGACCTCTTCTCGGGCATCCGCGTCGGCGACCCCTTCGACGCAGACACCGACCTCGGCCCCCTCGTCTCGCACGCCCAGCGCGACCGCGTCGCCGGCTTCGTGGGGCGGGCCCGCTCCTACGCCACGGTCGTCACCGGCGGCGACGCCCCCGCCTCGCCCGGCGCCTTCTACCGGCCCACCCTGGTCACCGGCGCGGCGCAGGACAGCGAGATCGTCCAGTCGGAGGTCTTCGGGCCCGTCCTGGTGGTGCTGCCGTTCGACAGCGATGACGAGGGACTGGCCCTGGCCAACGACACGCCGTATGGTCTGGCCGCGTCGGCGTGGACGCGTGACGTCTTCCGCGCGGGCCGGGCCACCCGCGAGATCAAGGCGGGATGCGTCTGGGTCAACGACCACATCCCGATCATCAGCGAGATGCCGCACGGGGGGTACCGGGCCTCCGGGTACGGCAAGGACATGTCGGCGTACTCCCTGGAGGAGTACACGCAGGTCAAGCACGTGATGTACGACAATACGGCGGTCGCCAGGAAGAGCTGGCACCGCACGGTCTTCGGCGGCCGCTGACCCCCGGCCGCCCGCCCCTCCGGGACCGTCCCCACCGGCCCGGTAGCCCCTTCCGTGCCCCGTACCACCGTCCCTGGAGGCCGCCGCAATGGAGATGTTCGAGGGCCTGTCCGAGCCCGTACGCACAGCGTGGGAACGCAGCCTGACCAACGGGAGGGCATCCCTCAGCCGGCGCCGGGTGCTCGGCGCCGGTCTCGCCGTCGCGGGCGCCGGGGCGCTGTCCGCCTGCGGCATCCCCGCCGCGACCAGGAACCAGGGCGGGCTCAAAAGCGACGACCTGTCCGACCGGGACAAGTCGCTCGTCTTCTCGAACTGGCAGCTCTACATCGACATGAGCGACGACGAGAAGCACATGCCGACCCTGGAGGCCTTCGAGAGGAAGACCGGGATCAAGGTCAAGTACAGCGACGACATCACCGACAACGTCGAGTTCTTCGCCAAGATCAAGCCGCAGCTCGCCGCCGGCCAGTCCACCGGCCGCGACCTGGTCGTCCTCACCGACTGGATGGCCGCCCGCATGATCCGCCTGGGGTGGGCCCAGCCGCTGGACCCCACCTACCTGCCGCACGCGTTCACCAACCTGGAGCAGCGATTCCGCAACCCCGACTGGGACCCCGGGCGCGCCCACTCCTACCCCTGGCAGGGCATCGCCACCGTCATCGCCTACAACGAGAAGGCCACCAAGGGGAAGAAGGTCGGCAGTGTCTCCCAACTGCTGGACGACCCCGACCTCAAGGGCCGCGTGGCGATGCTCAGCGAGATGCGCGACACCATAGGCATGACTTTGCTGGACATGGGCAGACGGCCCGAGTCCTTCACCGCGGACGACTTCGACGCGGCCGTGGCCCGCATCCAGAAGGCCGTGGACGGCAAGCAGATCCGCCAGTTCACCGGCAACGAGTACACCGACGGTCTCGCCTCGGGGAACATCGCCGCCTGCGTGGCCTGGGCCGGGGACCTCGTCCAGCTCCAGGCCGACAACCCCGAGATCAAGTTTGTGATCCCGCCCGCCGGATACCTCTACTCCACCGACAACATGCTGGTCCCCGCGGGCTCCAGGCACCTCAAGAACGCCGAGCTGCTGATCGACTGGTACTACCGGCCGGAGATCGCCGCGGAGCTCGCGGCATGGGTCAACTACATCACCCCCTGCGCCGGCGTGTACGAGGAGCTCCTCAAGATCGACGAGGACGTGGCCGACAACCCGCTGATCATTCCCAACGCGGAGATGAATGCGAAGGCACATCCTTTCCGGTCGCTCTCCGCCAAGGAGGAGACCGCCTTCGAGGACACCTTCGCCAAGCTCATCGGCGCCTGACCGGCCACCGCAGTTAGGGATCTGACGACATGACCCAGCAGACCGCACACCTCGCCGGCGAACCGGCGCACGCCAAGCACCCCTCGCCCGCCGGTGGCGCCGTGACCCTCGCCGGCATCGGCAAGGCCTACGGCGACTTCACCGCCGTCCACCCGCTCGACCTCACCATTCCCGAGGGCTCCTTCTTCGCGCTCCTCGGCGCCTCCGGCTGCGGAAAGACCACCACACTGCGCATGATCGCCGGCCTGGAGGACCCCAGCAGCGGCACCGTCCGCATCGGCGACCAGGACGTCACGGGCCTGCCGCCGTACAAGCGCCCGGTCAACACGGTCTTCCAGAACTACGCGCTCTTCCCGCACCTCGACATCTACGAGAACGTCGCCTTCGGCCTGCGCCGCCGCGGCGTCAAGTCCGTCAAGAGGCAGGTCGAGGAGATGCTCGACCTCGTCGAGCTGGGCCACCTCGCCCGCCGCAAACCGCACCAGCTCTCCGGTGGCCAGCAGCAGCGCGTCGCCGTCGCCCGCGCCCTGATCAACCACCCCAAGGTGCTGCTTCTCGACGAGCCGCTGGGCGCCCTGGACCTGAAACTGCGGCGCCAGATGCAGCTGGAGCTCAAGCGCATCCAGACCGAGGTGGGCATCACCTTCGTGCATGTCACGCACGACCAGGAGGAGGCCATGACCATGGCCGACACCATCGCCGTGATGAACGCGGGCCGCATCGAGCAGCTCGGCGCGCCCACCGACCTGTACGAGAACCCCCGCACCACCTTCGTCGCCAACTTCCTCGGCCAGTCCAACCTCATCGAGGCCGAGGTCGCCGGTACCAGCGGCGACGACCTGCTGCTCAGCGTCGGCGACGGGCGCCTCGCGATGCCCAGCGCACGCTGCGTCCCCTCCGTGCGGGAGGGCGACACGCTCCTGGCCGGGGTGCGCCCGGAGAAGATCACCATTCTGCACGCCGACGACGCGGCCGAGGTCCCCGAGGGCCGCAACAAGATCACCGGACGGATCGTCGACGCGAGCTTCATCGGCGTCTCCACCCAGTACGTCGTCGACAGCCCCTGGTGCCCGGAACTGGCCGTCTTCGCGCCGAACGTGGAACGCGACGCCCGCCTCGTGCCCGGCGCCGAGGTGGTGCTGCACTGGAACCCCTCCCACACCTTCGCTCTCGACGCCGCCCAGGACATCGAGGCCGGGGAGGTCAGCGCCTGATGGCCGCCCTTTCCACCGCCCCCTCCGGGGCTGCGGCGCAGACACCGCCGGCGCCAGCCGCCGCCGCCGCCCGACGGCGCAAGCTCGTTCCGTACTGGCTGCTGCTGCCCGGCATCCTGTGGCTGCTGGTCTTCTTCGCGGCGCCGATGGTCTACCAGGCCTCGACCTCCGTGCAGACCGGCTCCCTTGAGACGGGCTACCGCGTCACCTGGCACTTCGCCACCTACTGGGACGCGTTCAGGGAGTACGACGTCTTCTACCTGCGCTCGCTGATCTACGCCGGCATCGCCACGGTGCTCTGCCTGGCGATCGGCTATCCGCTGGCGTACACCATCGCCTTCAAGGCGGGCCGCTGGCGCAACGTGCTCCTGGTGATGGTCATCGCTCCGTTCTTCACCAGCTTCCTGATCCGCACCCTGGCCTGGAAGACGATCCTCGCCGACGACGGCTATGTCGTCACCGTGCTGGACAGGCTGCACATCCTGAACGTCACCGCGTCCCTCGGCATCACCGCCGGCGACCGTGTGCTCGCCACCCCCCTGGCGGTGGTGTGCGGCCTGACGTACAACTTCCTGCCCTTCATGATCCTGCCGCTCTACACGTCGCTGGAGCGCATCGACGCTCGGCTGCACGAGGCGGCGGGAGACCTGTACGCCCGGCCCCTCACCACCTTCCGCACGGTGACCTTCCCGATCTCGCTGCCCGGCGTGGTGGCCGGCACGCTGCTCACCTTCATCCCGGCCTCCGGCGACTACATCAACGCCGAGCTGCTGGGCAGCCCCAGCGAGCAGATGATCGGCAACGTCATCCAGTCCAAGTTCCTGACGGTGCTCGACTATCCGACCGCCGCCGCGTTGTCCTTCATGCTCATGGCCGTGATCCTGGTGATCGTGTCCGTCTACATCCGCAGGGCGGGGACGGAGGAACTGGTCTGATGCCCGTGCTGAACTGGGTGCGCCGGCACCTCGTCGTCCTCGCCGGGGCGGCCGCCCTCGCCTACCTGACGATCCCCAACGTGATCGTCCTGGTCTTCTCCTTCAACCAGCCCAGGGGCCGCTTCAACTACTCCTGGAACCACTTCTCGCTCGACGCGTGGAAGAATCCCTGCGGCGTCGGCGACATGTGCGACTCGGTGTCGCTGTCGCTGCAGATCGCCGTCCTGGCCACCCTCGGCGCCACGATCCTCGGCACCATGGTCGCCTTCGCGCTCGGCCGACACCGTTTCCGCGGCCGAGGCCCGGTGACCGGCCTGATCTGGCTGCCGATGGCGATGCCGGAGATCGTCATGGGCGCCTCGCTCGGCACCCTGTTCCTCAACATGCGCGTCCCGTTCGGTTTCTGGACCATCCTCATCGCGCACATCACGTTCTGCCTCAGCTTCGTGGTGACGGCGGTCAAGGCGCGTGTGATGAGCATGGACCCGCGACTGGAGCAGGCCGCCCAGGACCTGTACGCGACCCCCTGGTCGACCTTCTGGCGCATCACCTTCCCGATCGCCGCGCCCGGCATCGCGGCCGGAGCGCTGCTGAGCTTCGCGATCTCCATCGACGACTTCATCATCACGCAGTTCAACGCCGGCCCGGCCACCGTGACCTTCCCGATGTTCGTCTGGGGCGCCGCCCAGAAGGGACTGCCCGTCCAGGTGAACGTCATCGGCACCCTGATGTTCGTCGCGGCGGTGCTCTGCGTCGTCGTCGGACAGATGCTCGGCCGCCGCAGGAAAGCCCGAAGTTGATCCACTGACCGCATCCGCGAAGGTGTGAGACCCCATGGATCCAGCCCGTTCGCTCGCCGACACCCAGCCGACACCCTTCTGGCTGGAGGACCCGGGCCGGCCGAGGGCGGGTGCCGCCCTCGTCGGCGACGAGTACTGCGACCTGCTCGTGGTCGGCGGCGGCTACACCGGCCTGTGGACCGCGCTGCTGGCCAAGGAGCGCGACCCGCACCGCGACGTCGTCCTGATCGAGGCAAGGGAGGTGGGCTGGGCGGCGTCCGGCCGCAACGGCGGCTTCTGCGCCGCAAGCCTCACCCACGGCCTGGCCAACGGACTCGCCCGCTGGCCCGAGGAGTTCGAGCGACTGGAGGGGCTGGGCAACCGCAACCTCGACGGCATCGAGGAGACCGTCGCCCGCTACTCCATCGACTGCGACTTCGAACGCTCCGGCGAGATCGACGTCGCCACCGAGCCCTACCAGCTCGACGACCTCGGGGCGTCCGCGCGGGAGGCCGCCCGGCACGGGGTCGAACTGGAGCTGCTCGACCGCGACCAGGTGCGCGCCGAGGTCGACTCGCCGACCTTCGTCGGCGGCCTGTGGGACCGCAGGGGCGTCGCCATGCTGCACCCCGCCAAGCTGGCGTGGGGCCTGCGGCGCGCCTGCGAGGAACTGGGCGTGCGCGTCTATGAGCGCACCCGCGCCACCCAGCTCGCCCGCAACGGCTCCGGCATGGCCGTGCGCACCCCGTACGGACGCGTCTTCGCCCGCCACGTCGCGCTCGGCACCAATGTCTTCCCCTCGCTGCTGCGCCGGGTCCGCCGATACATCGTCCCGGTGTACGACTACGCGCTGGTCACCGAGCCGCTGACGCCGCAGCAGCTCGGCTCCGTCGGGTGGAAGAGGCGCCAGGGGTTCGGTGACAGCGCCAACCAGTTCCACTACTTCCGGCTCACCGCGGACAACCGCGTCCTATGGGGCGGCTACGACGCCGTCTACCCTTACGGCGGCCGCCTGGACACCGCCCGCGACGAGCGCCCGCAGACCTATCTGAAGCTCGCCGCGCACTTCTTCCGCTGCTTCCCGCAGCTGGAGGGCCTGCGCTTCACCCACGCCTGGGGCGGCGCGATCGACACCTGCTCGCGCTTCACCGCCTTCTACGGCACCGCCCACGACGGAAAGGTCGCCTATGCCGCCGGCTACACCGGCCTCGGTGTCGGCGCCACCCGCTTCGGAGCCGACGTCATGCTCGACCTGCTCTCCCAGGAGCCCACCGAGCGCACCGCCCTGCGGATGGTGCGCACCAAGCCGCTGCCCTTCCCGCCCGAGCCCCTGGCGTGGGCCGGCATCGGCCTCACCAAGTGGTCCCTGGACCGCGCCGACCGCAACGCCGGCCGGCGCAACCTGTGGCTGAAGGCGATGGACCGGATGGGCTTCGGCTTCGACACCTGACCGGCCGGCCCGCCCTCGGCGTGCCGCGCGCTCCGGTTCACCCCATCGGGCGGGGTGAACCCGCGTAATGATCCGCCCCGGCCCGCTCTCTCCGCGTGACCGTACGACAGCGCACACACGCAACGGAGGAACCGGCATGGTGGGCACGAACGCGCGAGGCGCGGCCGAGTGGCTGGTTTCCGTGGCACCCGACCCTGACGCCGCCCGGCGGGAATGGGAGCACCACCCCCACGGGGTGACGCTCCTGCCCGCCGGACGGCTGTGGGACGTCCTCATCCTCACCGGCGCACTGGGCCGACCGACGCTCGGCGTCCTCACCCGCCTCGTCGAGCGCCCTGGCCCCGTCCTCACCGACCTCGGCGGCCGCGTGGGCTACTTCGTGCCTCCTGGCACCGCGGCCCGCTGGGTCGGCACCGGGGTGCGCACCGCGGGGTCCGGCACCTGGATCGTGGTCCCCCACCCCGGTCGCGTCGCGGGAGGTGCGGGCTGGCTCGTGCCGCCCGACGGCACCGGCGGGCTCACGGACCCCGCCGTCCTGGAACTGGCCATGCACGAGGCGGCGGCCCACCTGGCGGGACAGCGCGGCCGTGACCGGGGCGTATGAACCGCGCGCGTGGTCAGGGCGGGTGAGCCGCGCGGGCGATCGGGGCACGTGCTCCGTGACCGGGGACCCGTCGGCCGTCCGCCCCGGTGCGCGACACTGGTGGGGTGACCACGACGCCGAGCGGTCGGCCCGAAGCGGCCGCCGACACCCGGGCGGGTGACGGCGCGCGCCCGGTCGCGCGCGCGGCGCCGCGGGAGGCCGGCACGGCCCTCCCACCCGGCCTCGCGCATCTCGTCGAGACCGCCCTGCCGGTCTGCGCCCGCCACGGCCTCGCCGTGGCGGGCGGCCTCGCGCTGATCGCGCACGGCTTCGACCGCCGGCCACCGAGACACCTGAGCCTGGTGACCTTCAGCTCCACCCCGGCCGCCGACATCGGCGCCGCGCTCGCCGCCGCGTACACCGGGGCAGGCGACGAGGTGAGCCCCCTGCCCGGAACGCCGCTCGCCGCCCAACTGGAGGTCACCTCGCCGGGCGGCGGGCGCCGCACCGTCGACGTGGCGAAGCAGCCGCTCTCCCGTCCCCCGGTCCCCGCCGGACTCGGCCTGTCAGGACCCGTCCCGGTGGTGGCGCTGGAGGACTGCGCCGCGCTGAAGGCGGCCGCCGTCGCCGACCGCGCCTCGGTACGCGACCTGGTGGACCTCCACGCCCTGGCCGCGTGCTTCACACCGGGGGAACTGCTGACGATGGCCGTCCACCTCGACGAGGACCTCCAGCCGCGCCTGCTCGCCGACCGCCTCGACAAACTCGTCGGGGCCGACGACACGGCGTACGCGGCGCAGGGGCTGGACGCCGCGGGCGCCGCCGCCGTGAAGCGCTGGGCCTTCGAGTGGGCCCAGGACATCCGGCTGGACCTCATGGAGGCCATGGAGCATCCCGACGAGCTGTACGACCTGTAAAGCCTTTGCCCGCGACGCCGACACCTTGGTGCTTGAGGGTGCCCCTGCCGCTGACGACACTGGCAGGAGACGAGGGAGAGGAAGGTCCACCGTGACCGACAAGCGCATCACGCACTGGATCGCCGGAGCGCCCTGGACCGGCACCGCGGAGCGGCACGGGGACGTCTACGACCCCGCCACCGGCGCCGTGACCGGGCGGGTGGACTTCGCGTCGGTCGCCGAGGTCGACCAGGCCGTCGGCGCGGCGGCCGCCGCCTTCAAGGAGTGGCGCCACGCCTCGGTGGCCAGACGCACCTCCGTGCTGTTCGCCTTCCGCGAGCTGCTCAACGCCCGGCGCGACGAGCTGGCCGCGCTCATCGTCTCCGAGCACGGCAAGGTGCACGCGGACGCGCTCGGCGAGATCGCCCGCGGCCTGGAGGTCGTCGAGTACGCCTGCGGCATCCCGCAGCTGCTCAAGGGCGGCTTCACCGAGCAGGCCTCGACCGGCATCGACGTCTACTCGATCCGGCAGCCGCTCGGCCCGGTCGCGATCATCTCGCCCTTCAACTTCCCCGCGATGGTGCCGATGTGGTTCTTCCCCATCGCCATCGCCGCGGGCAACACCGTCATCGTCAAGCCCTCCGAGAAGGACCCGTCAGCCGCCGAATTCCTCGCAAAGCTGTGGAAGCGGGCCGGGCTACCGGACGGCGTCTTCAACGTCGTGCACGGTGACAAGGTCGCCGTCGACCGCCTCCTGGAGCACCCCGACGTCAAGTCCGTCTCCTTCGTCGGTTCCACCCCGATCGCCCGCTACGTCTACGAGACCGGCACGCGCTACGGCAAGCGCGTGCAGGCCCTGGGCGGCGCCAAGAACCACATGCTGGTCCTGCCGGACGCGGACCTCGACCTCGCCGCCGACGCGGCCGTGGGCGCCGGCTTCGGCGCGGCCGGCGAGCGCTGCATGGCGGTGTCCGTGCTGGTGGCGGTCGACCCGATCGGCGACACACTGGTGGAGAAGATCAAGGAGCGGATGGCCGCGCTCACGGTGGGACCCGGCTGCAACGCGGCGTCCGAGATGGGCCCGCTGGTCACCGGCGCGCACCGCGACAAGGTGACGTCCTACCTCGACGCCGGTCTCGCCGACGGCGCGACCCTCGCCGTCGACGGCCGCACCCACGCCGTCACGGGCGAGGACACCGCGAACGGCTTCTGGCTCGGCCCCACTCTCTTCGACCACGTCAAGCCCGGCATGTCCGTCTACAACGACGAGATCTTCGGCCCCGTCCTGTCCGTGGTCCGGGTGGGCTCCTACGACGAGGGCCTGGAGCTGGTCAACTCCAACCCGTACGGAAACGGCACGGCCATCTTCACCAACGACGGCGGCGCCGCCCGGCGCTTCCAGCACGAGGTCGAGGTCGGCATGGTCGGCATCAACGTGCCGATCCCGGTGCCGGTGGCGTACTACTCCTTCGGGGGCTGGAAGGCCTCGCTGTTCGGCGACACGCACGCCTACGGCCCTGACGGCGTCCACTTCTTCACCCGCGGCAAGGCCGTCACCCAGCGGTGGCTCGACCCGAGCCACGGCGGCATCAACCTCGGTTTCCCGACCAACAGCTGACCGCCAGTGCCGCGCCCGCCAGCAGGGCGCCGCACAGCAGCCAGCTCCCCACCACATCGAGCGGCCAGTGGTATCCGCAGCGGACCAGGGCGACGCCCACCGCACCGTTGAGCAGCACGGCGGCCGCGACCAGCAGCCGCCGTGCCGCCGCGCGCACCAGCCACGGAAGCAGCAGGAGCACGGCGCCGCCGTAGGCGGCGGCGGCCGTGGCCGTGTGGCCGGAGGGATAGAGCCCGGGATAGCCGGGGGACAGCGCCAGCGAGCCGGGCCCGGACCGGCCGATCAGCGGCTTCACCAGGGCGACCAGCAGCGCCGCGAGGAGCATCGCGAGCGTGTACGCCAGCGCCGGCGCCCAGGGCCGGGGCAGCCCGCGCCGGCGTGCCCGCAAGGTGGCGCAGACCAGGGCGAGCAGCAGAACGGGCACGGCGACCCGCCAGTCGCCCAGATCGGCGAGGAACTCCGCCACGCCGGATCGGCCGGCGGGACGGGAGGAGGGTCCCGCAAGGGCGGCGCGCACCGGCCCGTCCAGGGCCAGCAGGCGCCCTCGTCGTGCCTCCTGCCAGGTCAGCAGTCCGAAGAGCGCCGTGCACACCACGGCCACCAGAGAAGCCGGCCGCCCCGGAACAGGGGGGAGAGTTCCGGGGCGGCCAGAACGATCGCCGTACCGCCCGCCCCGGGGGGTGTGGGGCGAGCGGCCGACCGATCGGCGAGGATTGCCGGAGCCTTCGGCTTCGGCGCTGTGCGCGAGGGCACTGCTGTGCCGGTGATGGGGAGTCACCGGCATAGTGTCGCCCGCGGACTTTCGCAGACGGGGTGTTCGTTCCATCTGCCGAAACCGTACGTCACCGGCGAGCCGCCCGGCAGGGGTTGCACCCTCCCGCCATCAGGCCCGCACACCTTCTTCACGCTGCCTGCCGTGCACGCTGAGTCACGGCGAAGCGCCTGGTCACAGCCGGGCGAACGCGCCCTCGATGATGTCGAGCCCCTCGTTCAGCAGGTCCTCCCCGATCACCAGCGGCGGCAGGAAGCGCAGCACGTTGCCGTAGGTGCCGCAGGTCAGCACCACCAGGCCCTCGGCGTGGCAGGCCTTGGCGACCGCGGCGGTCACAGCCGGGTTCGGGTTCTTGCCGCCGGGCTCCACGAGCTCGATCGCGATCATGGCGCCGCGGCCGCGGACGTCGCCGATGACGTCGAACTTCTCCTGCATGCCGCGCAGCCGGCCGAGCATGATCTCGCCGATGCGGCGGGCCTTGGCGGCCAGGTCCTGCTCCTTCATCGTCTCGATGGCGCCGAGCGCGCCGGCGCACGCCACCGGGTTGCCGCCGTAGGTGCCGCCCAGCCCGCCGGAGTGCGCGGCGTCCATGATCTCGGCGCGACCGGTCACCGCGGCCAGGGGCAGACCGCCGGCGATGCCCTTGGCGGTGGTGATCAGGTCCGGGACGACGCCCTCGTCCTCGCAGGCGAACCACTGGCCCGTGCGGCAGAAGCCGGTCTGGATCTCGTCCGCGACGAAGACGATGCCGTTCGCCCGGGCGAAGTCGACCAGCTCGGGCAGGAAGCCCTTGGCCGGCTCGATGAAGCCGCCCTCACCCTGGATCGGCTCGATCACGATCGCGGCCACGTTCTCGGCCCCGACCTGCTTGGTGATCATGTCGATCGCCTGGGCGGCCGCCTCCTCCGCGCAGTTCTCCGGGCCGGTCAGCCAGCGGTAGGGGTAGGCCAGCGGCATGCGGTAGACCTCGGGCGCGAACGGGCCGAACGAGTGCTTGTACGGCATGTTCTTCGCCGTCAGCGCCATCGTGAGGTTGGTGCGGCCGTGGTAGCCGTGGTCGAAGACGACCACGGCCTGGCGCCCGGTGTACGCGCGGGCGATCTTCACCGCGTTCTCGACGGCCTCCGCACCGGAGTTGAACAGCGCGGTGCGCTTGTCGTGGTCGCCCGGGGTCAGCTCGTTGAGCGCCTCGGCGACCTCCACGTAGCCCTCGTACGGCGTCACCATGAAGCAGGTGTGGGTGAAGTCCGCCAGCTGCGCCGACGCGCGGCGCACGACCGCCTCGGCGCTGTTGCCGACCGAGGTCACCGCGATGCCGGAACCGAAGTCGATCAGCGAGTTGCCGTCCACGTCCTGGAGCACGCCGCCGCCGGCGCGGGTGACGAAGACGGGCAGGGTGACGCCGACGCCGTTCGCGACCGCCGCCGTCTTGCGCGCCAGCAGCTCCTGCGACTTGGGGCCGGGGATCGGGGTGACGAGTCGGCGCTCCTGGGCCAGATCGGTCATGGCGGGCGTACTCCTTCGAACCGTGGTCTTTCCTCGCAGGCTAAGCCCGTTCGGCGGAGCCCCGCACACTCCGATAGGGCGCACTGCGGAACGCCTCTTCGACGTGGCGGACATGAGCGTGCCAAGATCCTTCAGACTGCGGTGGCCGCTCGACTACATTGAGTGCGGACCTGCGAGGGGTGGCACACGCGATGGAACGCGACGGTACGCACGAGAAGCCCGCGGCGCCTCCGCCCGGGGGCCCCGGCCCGCAGCCGGGCACACCGCCGGTGCCCGGCGCCCGGCCGATGCCCGGTGCCCTGCCCGCGCCCCCAGGACCGCCTGCCGTGCCCGGACCGCCCGCCGTGCCGGCGCCGCCCGTGCCCGGTTCGCCCCCTGTGCCGGCGCCGCCCGTGCCCGGTTCGCCCCCTGTGCCGGCGCCGCCCGTGCCCGGGGCCCGCCCCGGCCCGGCCGAGCCCGGCCGCGGCGAGCGCCACGCCCGTGCCCGGCGCGACACCGCCCCGGCCGCGCCCCCGCTGCCCCCCGGGGCGCCCCCGCTGCCGGGGACCCACCCGGCAGCCGGCTCGTGGCACGCCCCCGCGCAGTCCGGGTCCACCCCCACCGCGGACGGCTCCGGCCTCGTCGCGTGGCTGCGGATCCCGCGCCCGGCCACCGCCCCCGGCGTGTGGCGCCTCGGGCACCGCCCCCGCCCCGCCGCCGACCCGGACGCCGTGCCGGGCCGCCAGCTCGTCGCCGGCGCCCTGATCTCCTTCCTCGGCGGCTGGCTGCTGTGGTCCCTGCTGTGGAACGGCTACCTCGGCAGCTACTGGCTGTGGCCGCTGCTCGCCCTCACCCCGGACTCGTGGCGGCAGGCGGGCGGCAACCAGACCGCCTACCTGTGGGCCTCGTACCTTTACTACGCCCTCATCGCAGGCGCCCTTCTGGTCTTCTTCGCCCGCATCGGCCGCTGGGCCGAACTGTGGCGCCGCTACGTCACCGCCCCGCTCGGCCGGTCCCGCGAGGCGGAGGGCGCGGCCGCCGGCCGTGAGCCCGCCGACCCCGCCCTGGACCCGGTCGCCTTCCCCGCGCTCCGGCAGGGTGGCGCCGCCGACGCCGCCGACCGGCTCGCCGAGGACGCCCGCTCCGGGCTGATGAACGACGTCGACTTCGCCCGCGTCACCCGCGCCTGGCAGTCCGTACACCTCGCCCCCGGCCGGTTGACCGCCTTCACCGACACCGTGCTGCGGTACGGGGCCGCCGCCTGCGCCCATCCGTCCGGCGCCCGCGACCTGCCCGTCCGCACCGCCCGGCACGACCTGCTCGCCGGCCAGGTCCGGATCGGCGCCGCTCCCGACGACGAACGCAATCCCCGCACCCACCGGGGCGCCGATTACGCCCTCGACCCGGCCGTCCTCGGCACCTCCCTGCTGGCCGTCGGACCGCCCGGTTCCGGAAAGACCGTGCGCTTCGTGCGGCCCGTGCTGGAACTCCTGTGCCTGCAGGCCCTCGCCGGGCGGGCGGCCGTCGTCGCCGTCGGCACCGACGGGGCGCGGCTGGCTCCCGACGAGTCCTTCGACGTCGTCGTCAAGATCGGCCACCCCGACTCCGCGTACGACCTCGACCTCTACGGCGGCACCGCCGACCCCGACGAGGCCGCGGGCTTCCTGGCCGAGGCCCTCGTCGGTGACCTCGCCGCGGCGCTGCCCGGCGGGGACAGCCGCCGCGCGGCCACGGCCCTCGGCCAGCTCCTCGGGCCCTTCCACGCCGCCCACGGGCGGTTCCCCTCCGTCCCCGAGCTGCGCGAACTCCTCGACGGCACCCCGGCGGCCCTGGCCGCGCTGCGCTCCGCCCTGCAGGCCCGCGGTGCCGCCGCCCAGGGCCAGCTGCGCGAACTCGACGCACGGGAGCGGCAGTCCGCCCGGGCAGGCGACGCGGGCCCCCTGCTGGCCGACCGCATCGCGCTGCTCGACCGGCCCGCGTTCGCCGGGTTCTTCGACACGACGGGCGGCAGCCACCCCTTCTCGCTGCGCGGCCTGGAGCACCCGCTGCGGATCCGCATCGACCTTCCGGAGCGGGGCCACGCCGAGGTCTCCCGGATGCTGGCGCGGCTCGTCCTCGCCCAGTTCGCCGAGTGCGCAGTGGCCCGGCGGGACCGCTCCCTGTTCGCCTGCCTCGTCCTCGACGACGCCTCCCACACGGTGACCGCGGAGTCGGTGCGCGGCCTGCAGCGGATGCGCTCCGCCAACGCCGGCGCCGTCCTCACGCTGCGCACCCTGGACGACGTCCCCGAAGCGCTCCGGGGCGCCCTGCTGGGCGCCGTGGGCTGCCGGGCGGCCCTGGCGGGCGTCACCGCCTGGGACGGCGCGCGCTTCGCGGAGGTGTGGGGCAAGGAGTGGGTGGACGTCCAGGACGTCACGAACCGCCAGATCATCGCGGACGAGCCGCTCACGCGGGTGCTCCACACGGTGCGGCGCCTGGTGACCGGGAAGGCCGTCACGGCGGAGTCGGTGACGGTGCGGCGGGTCGAGCGCGAGCGGTGGTCCGCGTCCGACCTCGCGCACGCCGTCCCCGCGGGTCACGCGGTCGTGTCGCTGACCTCGGTGGACGGGGAGTCGGCGCCGCCGGTGCTGGTGGATCTACGGGCGTAGGGAGCGGCGGGATCTTCGTTCCCGCGGCCCGGGTCGGCCACCGGAGGTGGTGGCGCGGCCGGCGGTCCGCCCGCTACCGGCGGCGGAGCCGGGCGTCCTCCAACGGGGGCGGCGTGGCAGCGTAGTTGTCCTCCGGATTCAGGTCGGTCCCCGGCGGGACGATCGCGTCGATGCGATCCAGGACGTCGTCGGTCAAGGTGGTCCCGGCGCCATCGAGCAGCCCGTCGAGCTGCTCGGCGGTGCGCGGGCCGATCAGCACCGAGGTGACGGTCGGGTGCGCGAGGGCGAAGGCGATCGCCAGCTGCGGCAACCGCAGCCCCGCTTCGTCGGCGAGGGCGGTGAGCTGCTCGAGCGCGGCGGCCTTGAGCCGGCCCGCCGGCGTGGCCGGGTCGTAGAGCGCCGGCCGGGACGACGCGCGGTGGCCGCGGGAAACGTCGGCCCGGCCGGACAGCCGGCCGCCGTTGAGCGGGCTGAAGGTCAGCACTCCCATGCCGTGGCGCTGCGCCGTCGGGAAGACGGCGCCCTCGGGGCGCCGTCTGAAGAGGGAGTACATCGACTGATCGGTCAGGAACCGGTACGACCCCTGGCGCTCTGCCGCCCACTGGGCCTCGACGATGGTCTCCGCCGGAGACATGGAGGAGCCGAAGGCCCGGATCTTCCCCGCGCGCACCATCGTCGCCGCGCTGCCGGTCGCCGCGACCTGCGTGCCGCGCGAGCGCGGCGGCGTACGGGCAGCGGCGGTGTGAACGGGCGCCGCCGATGGAACCCGCTCCGCCGCTGCGGCGTCCAACCGGCATGACTACCAGGTACTCCGCACGCGCCACCGCCCTCGCGGCCACCGCCGCCGCGGCAGTCCTCACGGGCTGCGCCGACCGGGACCCCGCCCGCGTGGCGCTCCCGACCGCTCCGGCCCCGACCACCATCCCCTACGAGCTCTACACCCACTGCGGCATCGACGAGGCCCTGGTCGGGTCCACGTACTTCGAGGCCGAGACCCCGCTCTCCGACGGCTCCTTCAATCCCCCGCCGGGCTGGGGCAACCCCACGCAGCGCGGCACGATGACGCTGCTGTCACCGACGACAGCGATCTTCACCGACCCCAAGGGCCACGAGGTGCGCTTCCGCGCGCGTGTGGGGGCGGACGGCTTCAAGCGCACGTGCGAATAGCCCCCGCCGCCCGGTTCTCCCGCGAACCGTACGAAGACCACGGAGGAACCGGGGTCGCTCGCGACGAGCAGCGTCAACGGGACGCGGCCGGACAGCGGGTCCGCGTACCAGCCGTCGTGGCGTCCGACGTCGGTCGCCGGGCGTTCCCCGGGCGACCATTGTCAACCCGAGGAGGGATCAGGGCGGCAGGGGTGCGTGCGGGTTTCGGGTCAGCAGTACGCGTTCCACGCGGACCGGTAGCCGTCGCGGTAACCGCGGCGGTATTCGGAGGGCGCGTATCGAAAGTGCTGGTCACAGCCACTCGTTGATGGCGGCGACGAGGACGGTTGCCTCGTAGCGGACCGCGAGTTTGTCGTATCTCGTCGCCACGGCGCGGTGCACGAAGGACTGACGGTGCTCGCCGAGCGCCGGATCTGTCCACCGCGCTGGAGCGGGCGGCGGCGGCCGGATACACCCACCTCAACCTGGACGGCGCGCTCATCCACACCGACCGCGTGGCCGCCGCCGGCCCCAACGGCGCGACCTGGGGTGGTCGGGCAAGCATAAGCACCACGGAGGGAACGTGCAGGTCATAGCCGCCCCGGACGGCTGGCGCCTCTGGGTCTCCCCGGCCCGCCCGGGCCGCGAGCACGACACCACCTGCACACGGGCACACGGACTGGTCGACGCCCTGAACCGGCTCGCCGCCACGCTGGACATCCCTACCCTGACCGACCTCGGCTACGAGAACGCCGGGCCCGGCTTCCGCCACCCGGTCAAGAAACCCAAGGGCGGTGAACTCGCCGAGCCCGACCAGGCGTTCAACTCCGTGATCCGATGCGTCCACGCCGTCGCCGAACGAGCCAACGCCCTGCTGAAGGTCACTTTCAAGGCCCTGCGCAGGGTCAGCCTCGACCCCTCGGCCATCACCCGCATCGCCCGAGCCGCCCCCGTCCTGCTCCAGCTCGAGCACGGCCGCACCACCTGAACAAAGATCACAAAACGTCACGAAACGTTACTGAGAAGACTTCAGTACCGGCCGCAGCGCCTTGCGCCACCTGCGCCACGTCTTCTCGTCACCGGATAACGCACGCCACGCCCTCCCACCCGCCGGGGTGTCGCCGTTCCGTGAACCGTGGTTCTGGATCACATTCCGTGCTTGGGCCACGAAGGGTTACCGCAACCACGATCATGAACGGCCGTCCCCATTCGTGCAGAACCCCCCCCCGGGGACTGACCGCGACCGCCTCGAAACGGCTGACGAAGGCGGTGGCGCGACCCGGCAGTCCAAATTTCGGACGAATTCGTAGCCGTTCGGTGACATGGGCTTGGGAAGATCTTGGCATGGTAAGAAGGACGAGACCGCAGGTGCGCCGTCGGATAGTCGGTGCGGGAATAGTGCTGGCTGTGCTGGTGGGTCTTGCCGCAGCGGGGTGGCACGCCTACGCCTGGCTGACGGTTCCGATGGCCGGTCCGTCGCGGACCGATGAGGTGGACGCAGCGAGCCGCAAGGCGAAGGCTGAAGCCGAACACCGCCTGGAGAAGGTCGTCGACGTCCTGCCGGGTGCACCGCGACAGCTCGGTGCCGCCGCCGCGGACCACTGCCTTCGTAATTCCCCCTTCGAAGGCGAACCGCCTGGTCCGCTGAGCTGCCAGTGGCGGCTAGAGCGGTATATCGTTTTTGACGGCGACCTGCGGACGGTTGGCGAGACATGGGGAAGGGCCCTCGGCAACGACCGGTGGATCGGCGCACGGGTGCCGTTTCCTTCCGGTTACAGTTCCAGCTCCGAACGGTACGAGTACCGCGACCCCCAGACTCATGACCGCCTGATCGTCACGATGGTCCAGGACGTTGCCGAGCTTCGTCTCCTGGATGACGCAACCCGTTTCGAGTTCGAGGGCGTCGAGGAATACGAACGAGAGCGGCGGAATTTCACCGGACAAAAAGCCGCAGAACACGCAGTAGAAGAAGGCCGGCGAGTCGCCAGTGTCTCGCTGGTCCACGCCTACTACAGCCAGAGCGGCCGCGCTCCCTTTGAACCGTCGTACTGGTGACGACCTGCCCCCCGGCAAGGGTGAGGTGCCGCCGCACAGCTACTGAACTTGGTTGAGTGATGTCGGTGCCATTCGCCTGACAGCTGGGTGGCGGCACCGGTAGCTGACCGGGTTGAGCTACGCCCCTTCGGTGATCCCACCTTGGACGACGGTGCGCGTTGGCCGGCGGGTGGGCGACGCCAAGGCGGCGCTCACGGCGCAGGGGGACTTCGTCGCCGAGGAATTCGGTTCGCGGGGCGTCCCCTTCGACGTCGTCTCGCCGACCCGATGCGCACCGGATCCGCAAGGCCCCAGAGGCTGCCGGAGCGGAACTCGCGGCCGCTCGGGAGTGGCCGCGCCCGACTTCGAGGCGCGGGTGCCCGAGATGCTCGGGGTATCGCTCTCGGGCGGATCGGCGACCCCCCGTGAAGTGGCTTCCCTCATCACGTTCCTCCTCACTCGATGCGGCGGGCTGCATCACCGGGGCCGACCTGATCGACGGAGGAGCGGTCAAGGCTGTCTGACACGCAGTAAGGCGCGTCGACGCGGCCCCGTGCGAGTGAGGGCGGGGCAAGGGTGGGGGGCGGGCGCTGTCGGGAATCGCGGGGCACCGCAGGTATACGGTGAGGCAGAATCGGAAGTGAACACACTCCGCGATGGAGAAAAAGCCCGTGCCGCCCACGCTCGCCTCGCTGCTGCGGAACCCCGCCCTGAAGCTGGCCGTCCTCGCCGGAGGGGACCGCCTGGCGGAGGCCGCCGTCCGCTGGGTGCACACCAGTGAGCTGGACGACCCCACGCCGTATCTGGAAGGCGGCGAGCTGCTGCTCACCACGGGCCTGAAACTGGACGTCGGCTCGGCCGAGGCGCTCGGCCAGTATGTGGCGCGCCTGGCCGGAGCCGGTGTGGTGGCCCTCGGCTTCGGCGTGGGGGTGAGCCACGACACGGTGCCGCAGGCGCTCGTGGACGCGGCGGCCGCGCACCGGCTCCCGTTGCTGGAGGTGCCGCACAGGACACCGTTCATCGCGATCAGCAAGGCCGTCTCCGCGGAGATCGCGGCCGACCGGTACAAAACCGTGACCGCTGGGTTCGAGGCGCAGCGGGAGCTGACCCGGGCGGCGCTCGCGCCGGACGGGACGACGGCGCTGCTGTCGCGGCTGGCGGCGCATCTGAAGGGCTGGGCGGCGCTGTACGACGCGTCGGGCGCCGTGGTGGCCGCGGCGCCGGAGTGGGCGGGGCGGCGTGCGGCACGGCTCGCCGGGGAGGTGGAGCGGCTGCGCGGCAGGTCCGCCCCGGCCAGCGCGGCGATGGCCGGCACCGAGGACCGCGTGGAGGTGCACTCGCTGGGCACCGGCCGGCGCCCCCGCGGTTTCCTCGCGGTGGGCACCGAGGAGCGGCCCGACACCTCGGCCCGGTACCTCGTGAACGCCGCCGTCGCGCTGCTGACCCTCTCCCTGGAGCAGTCCCGCGCGCTCCAGGACACCGAGCAGCGCCTGGGAGCCGCGTTGCTGCGGATGCTGCTGGTCGGGGAGCCCGAGCACGCGCGCACCGTGGCGGGGCGGCTGTACGGCGGGCTGCTCGACGCCCCGGTGCGTGTGCTGGTCGCGGAACGCGCGGCGGGGGTAGCGGGGGACGCGGTGGGACTGCTGGCCGAGCGGGTCGAGACGGCCGCCCTGCGGGCCGCGGAGCCGGTGCTCGTCGTGCGGGACGCGGGCCGGCTGACGGCGCTCGCGGCCGCGGAGGGCGAGGTGGCACGGGCCTGCCTGGCGGTGGTCGACGGCAGCGACGACCTGGTGGCCGGGGTGTCCGCCGCGGCGGATGCCGCGGGTGTCCCGGGCGCGCACGAGCAGGCCCAGCGGGCGCTGGCGGTCGCCCGGCGGCGGGGCCGCAGCGTGGTCGAGCACGACGAGGTCGGTTCCGGCTCGATGCTGGGGCTGCTGGGTGACGACGCCGTACGGGCCTTCGCCGACGGCCTGTTGCGGCCGCTGCGCGAGCACGACGCCACCGCCCGCGGTGATCTGGTCGCGTCGCTGCGGGCGTGGCTGTCCCGGCACGGGCAGTGGGACGCCGCCGCGGCGGACCTGGGGGTCCACCGGCATACGCTGCGCTACCGGATGCGGCGCGTGGAGGAGATCCTGGAGCGCTCGCTGGACGACCCGGACGTCCGTATGGAGCTGTGGCTGGCCCTCAAGACCCGCGGCTGAGCGAGTCCCCTGAGGACGGTCCCTCGGGGCCTGACAAAAAGGCGAGTCGCCGCCGCCGGCTAGGACGCACTGGACAAGACCGGCCGGGTGCCGTCCGCCCTACCGTGGTCGGCATGAGCACACCCACCGCCTTCTGGCTCGCCGGCCGCCCGGTCATCGGCGAGGACACCTTCGATGTCGTGAATCCTCATGACGGCAGCGTCGTGGCCGGCGTCAGCGTGCCGACCCCCGCCCAGGTGGAGGAGGCGGTCGCCGCCGCGAAGGCCGTCGAGGCGCGGTTCGCCGCTACCCCCGCCCATGTGCGCGCCGCGGCCCTCGACCACGTGTCGAAGCGGCTGGCCGAGCGCGGCGAGGAGATCGCCCGGCTGATCACCGCCGAGAACGGCAAGCCGATGAAGTGGGCGCGCGGCGAGGTCGGCCGCGCGGTGTCGGTCTTCCGCTGGGCGGCGGAGGAGGCGCGCCGCTTCAACAGCGGCGAGGCCCGGCGCCTGGACACCGACGCGGGCGGCACCGGCCGCCTGGCCCTGACCCGCCGCTTCCCGCGCGGCAGCGTGCTCGGCATCGCACCGTTCAACTTCCCGCTCAATCTGGTGGCCCACAAGGTGGCGCCGGCGATCGCGGTCGGAGTGCCGATCATCCTCAAGCCCGCCCCGGCGACCCCGCTGTCCGCGCTGCTCCTCGGGGAGATCCTGGCCGAGACGGATCTGCCGGCCGGTTCGTGGAGCGTGCTGACCGTCCCGAACGAGCGCATGCCAGCCCTGGTGCGGGACGAGCGGCTGCCGGTCATCTCCTTCACCGGCTCCGACCGGGTCGGCCACCAGATCATGGACTCGGTGCCGCGCAAACACGTCACCTTGGAGCTGGGCGGCAACGCCGCCGCCGTCGTCCTGGCGGACTGGTCCTCGGAGGAGGATCTGGAGTGGGCGGCGAGCCGTATCGCGACCTTCGCCAACTACCAGGGCGGCCAGTCCTGCATCTCGGTCCAGCGGGTCGTCGCCGACGCCTCCGTGTACGACCGGCTGGTGGAGAAGGTCGTCGCCAAGGTGAGGGCCCAGGTCACCGGCGACCCCTCGGACGAGGCGACCGACGTCGGCCCGCTCGTCGACGAGAACGCCGCCGCGCGCGTCGAGTCCTGGGTCGAGGACGCGCTGAGCAAGGGCGCCAAGCTGCTGACCGGCGGCCGGCGTGAGGGCGCCGCCTACGAGCCGACCGTGCTCGCCGACCTTCCGGCGGACGCGATCATCGCCACCGAGGAGGTCTTCGGCCCGGTCCTGTCCCTGCACAAGGTGGACGGCGCCGACGAGGCCTTCGCGGTCGTCAACGACTCCCGATTCGGCCTGCAGTGCGGCGTGTTCACCCACGACCTGCAGACCGCCTTCCGAGCCCACCGCGAGCTGGAGGTCGGCGGCGTCGTCATCGGCGACGCCCCCTCCTACCGCGCGGACCAGATGCCGTACGGCGGGGTCAAGGACTCCGGCGTGGGCCGCGAGGGCGTCGCGTACGCGATGGAGGACTACACCTACGAGCGGGTGCTGGTCCTGACCGGGCTGGCCCTGTAGCGCCCCGAGAAAAACCACCCCTCCCTGGCGGCCGGGGCGCATGTGCGGTGCGCCCCGGGCCTGTCCTGCGCCCTGTCGGCATGAGCACGTAAGGTGTCCCGATCGCAGGAGCGCCCAGGGGGCGCAGGGGAGGGGAAACGCAAGGTGGCAACGTACACGGTGGTCTGCGCGGCGGAGGCCCCGGCGACCGCGGAAGCCGTCGCCGGGGGACCGGTCGGAGGCTGGGTCGTCGGGGGCGAGGGCGGCACCGAGGTGCTGTTCGACGCGCCGGTCACCGAGGGTGAGGGCATAGGCATCGCCGACGTGGTGCCCGCCGGGCGTGAACTGGCACGGCGCCTGGACGCACCGGCCGTGGTGCTGGTGGCGACACCTCAGGTCGCGTACGCGGTGTTCGTGCGCCCGGACAGCGACGGCGGCCAGCGCATGGGATGGGCGGCCGGCTGGGAGCCGCCGACCGACCCGCAGGAGTACGCCGAGCACCGCGCCCAGTGGGACGCCCAGGCCGCCACCTGCGCGCAGTGGTTCGGGCGCCCCGAGGCGGCCGCCGCCCTGGCGGAGGTCCGCAACGACCCGCGCCCCGGCGAGGCCGAACCGGAGTCGGAGGAGCTGCTGCGCCGGGTGTGCGCGGCACTCGGGGTCCCGGCCACGACGGTCGGCGCCTCCTCGCTCACCTCCCCGGACGGCGTCGCCGACGCGGGCGTACCGGACGGAGCGGTACGCGTCGAGGCCGCGCCGCCGGAAGGCGACGAGCCGGCCGAGGCCGGCAGCTCCACGGCGCGCGCCGTGCGCGCCCTGATGCTGCTCGCGGGCTTCTACCTGCTGGGAGTGGTGCTCCTCGCGGTGCTGGCGGGAATCGACGTCTTCGTCGCCACGTGGGGCTCCGGCGCGTTCACCAGCAAGGTGGTCATCGTCAGCGCCGTCCTCGCCGTCCCCATCGTCCGCGGCATGTTCATGCTGCGGCGTCCCGAAGACTCCGGCCCCTCGGGTGTCCCCGTCACCGAGCAGCAGCAGCCCGAGCTGTGGGCGGCCGTGCGCGACCTCGCCGCCCGCTACGGCACGCGCGCGCCGGACGAGATCGTCCTGGTCGGCGACGTCAACGCCGCCGTGTCCGAGGAGTCCCGCCTCCTCGGCCTGGTCGGCGGCCGCCGCCGCATGTACATCGGCGTGCCCCTGCTCACCGGTCTGAGCGAGCGCCAGCTGCACGCCGTCCTCACCCATGAGCTCGGCCACTACGGCAACAGCGACACCCGGCTGGCCGCGATCACCCTGCGGGGCCAGCAGCGCGTCCTGCGGACCATCGCGCACTTCGAGGAGCGTGCCGCCCGCGCCCGGGGCAAGGAACAGGCACGGCAGGAGGAGCGGGCCGCGAAGGCGCTGGCCAAGGGCCGCGACGCCAAGGAAGTCGACACCACGGGCGCCGGCATCACCTACCGGGCCATGGCGGCGATCTACACCGCCTACGCCACGTTCTACCTCCGCGCCTCGCACAGCGTCGGCCGCGCCCAGGAGCTCGCCGCCGACCAGGCCGCGGTGCGGCTCGCCGGGCGGGAGGCCACCGCCTCCGCACTGCGCGAGATCCCGGTGCTGGACACCGCCTTCGACCACTACATGCGGCAGTACGCCTCCTTCGGCGCACCGGCCCGGCTGCTGCCGCCCGCCGGTGAGGTCTACGGCGGCCTCAGCCGCTTCCTGGCCGACCCCGCCCGCCGTGCCGAGCTGGCCCGGCTGCGCGCCCGGCTGCCGCGCGAGCAGCGCTCCCCGTACGACTCGCATCCCCCGATCGCCGAGCGCGTGCGCCTCGTCGAAGCGGCGCCCGCGGACGGGCCGGCCACGGCGCCCGCCGGGCCGGACCGCCCCGCCCTGGAGCTGCTGCGCGACCGGGACCAGGTGCTGATCGCCCTGGAAGCGGCGGGCCTCAGCCCCGAGAGCCAGTCGTTCACCCGAGTGGAGTGGAGCGCCCTGGCGGATCCGGCGGTGCGTGCGGTGCTCGCCGGCAACGCCGAGCCGGTGCGCGCCGCGCTGTCGGCCGCGGGCCTCGAGCCGACCGTGACGGCCCTGCTCGACGCCGCCGACCAGGGCCGCCTCGCGGCCGTGGCGCAGCAGCTGCCCGAGGGCGCGCTGCACAGGGGGGCCGCCGCGCTCGCCGGCCTCGCGCTCGCCGAATCCGGCGCGGCCCACTGGGAGCTGACGTGGGGTCAGGGCGTGCGGCTGGTGCTGGCCGACGGCACCGACGAGGCGGAGTTCGGCGCCGCGGTCGACGCCCTCGCCGCCCCCGCCACCGAGGACGGCGCCGCGCCGGACACCGTGCCGCTGCGCAAGCTGCTCGCCGCGGTCTGAGCCGCCGTCGGGAAGGTCACCGGCCCCGCGCACCCCGTGCGCGAGGGCTGGTGACGACGCCGGAACCGGGGTACCAACGAACCAGCAGCTCCGGTCGGTAACCGACGCGAGGTGACGTCCCCATGTCCGCAGCATCCCCCCGCCCCACCGTGTCCGAACGTGAAGCGCGCGAGGTCGCAGAGGCCGCCCGCGAACAGGAATGGCGCAAGCCCAGCTTCGCCAAGGAACTGTTCCTGGGTCGCTTCCGGCTCGACCTGATCCATCCCCACCCCACCCCGTCGACCGAGCAGGTCCAGCGCGGCGAGGAGTTCCTGGCCAAGCTGCGCGACTTCGTCGAGACGAAGGTGGACGGGGCTCTGATCGAGCGTGAGGCGAGGATCCCCGACGAGGTCATCACCGGGCTGAAGGAGCTCGGCGCCCTCGGCATGAAGATCGATCCCAAGTACGGCGGTCTCGGCCTCACCCAGGTGTACTACAACAAGGCCCTGGCCCTGGTCGGCTCCGCGAGCCCCGCCGTCGGTGTGCTGCTGTCCGCGCACCAGTCGATCGGCGTGCCCCAGCCGCTGAAGATGTTCGGCACCCCGGAGCAGAAGGAGCGGTTCCTGCCGCGCTGCGCCCGTACCGACATCTCCGCCTTCCTTCTCACGGAGCCCGACGTCGGGTCCGACCCGGCGCGCCTGGCGACCACGGCCGTCCCCGACGGGGACTCCTACGTCCTCGACGGCGTGAAGCTGTGGACCACCAACGGCGTCGTCGCCGACCTTCTGGTCGTCATGGCGCGGGTGCCCAGGAGCGAGGGCCACAAGGGCGGCATCACCGCGTTCGTCGTCGAGGCCGGCTCCGAGGGCATCACCGTCGAGAACCGCAACTCCTTCATGGGGCTGCGCGGCATCGAGAACGGCGTCACCCGGTTCCACCAGGTGCGCGTCCCCGCCGAGAACCGGATCGGCCCCGAGGGCGCCGGGCTGAAGATCGCCCTGACCACCCTCAACACCGGCCGCCTGTCGCTGCCCGCCTCCTGTGTGGCGGCCGGCAAGTGGTCCCTGAAGATCGCCCGCGAGTGGTCGGCGGCCCGTGAGCAGTGGGGCAGGCCGGTCGGCCGCCACGAGGCCGTCGGCGCGAAGATCTCCTTCATCGCGGCGACCACCTTCGCCCTCGAGGCCGTCATGGAGCTCTCCAGCCAGATGGCCGACGAGAACCGCAACGACATCCGTATCGAGGGCGCGCTGGCCAAGCTCTTCGCGTCCGAGATGGGCTGGACCATGGCCGACGAACTGGTGCAGATCCGCGGCGGCCGCGGCTTCGAGACCGCGCAGTCCCTCGCCGCCCGCGGCGAACGGGGCGTCCCGGCCGAGCAGCTGCTGCGCGACCTGCGGATCAACCGGATCTTCGAGGGTTCCACAGAGATCATGCACCTGCTGATCGCCCGTGAGGCCGTCGACGCCCACCTGTCGGTCGCCGGGGACCTCATCGACCCCGACAAGGCGCTCGGCGACAAGGCCAGGGCCGGTGTGAAGGCCGGCGGCTTCTACGCCCGCTGGCTGCCGAAGCTGGTCGCCGGCCCCGGCCAGATCCCGGGCGCGTACTCCTCCTTCCACCCGGCGGGCCATCCCGACCTCGCCGCCCACCTGCGCTACGTCGAGCGCGGCGCCCGCAAGCTCGCCCGCTCCACCTTCTACGCCATGTCGCGCTGGCAGGGCCGGATGGAGACCAAGCAGGGCTTCCTGGGGCGCGTCGTCGACATCGGCGCGGAACTGTTCGCCATGAGCGCGGCCTGCGTCCGCGCCGAGATGCTCCGTACGCGCGGCGAGCACGGACGCGAGGCCTACCAGCTCGCCGACGCCTTCTGCCGCCAGTCGCGGATCCGCGTCGAGGAGCTCTTCGGCCGCCTGTGGACGAACACCGACTCCATCGACCGCAAGGTCGTCGACGGCGTCCTGGGCGGGGCCTACACCTGGCTCGAATCGGGCATCGTCGACCCCTCGAGCGACGGGCCCTGGATCGCCGACACCACGCCTGGCGCCTCCCGCAAGGAGAACGTCCACCGGCCGATGCGCTGACCGACCGGACCAGGGGCGCGGCCCCCGACGCGCGGCACCGCCTTCCCGGAGGCGGTGCCCCCGCCGTGCCGGCGACCCGACACAATGGGGGGATGACGGACACTCTCGCCGACCCCCACCTGCGGCTGCCCGGACCGGACGCGGCCGGCGGGGCCAACGACGGCCCCCGCGACATCGTCGTCCTGGGATCGACCGGATCGATCGGCACCCAGGCCATCGACGTCGTCCTGCGCAACCCCGACCGCTTCCGGGTGGTGGCCCTGTCCGCCGCCGGCGGCCGGGTCGGGCTCCTCGCGGACCAGGCGCGGCGGCTCGGCGTCGCCGCGGTCGCCGTCGCGGACGAGAACGCGGAAGGCCCGCTGCGGGAGGCCCTGGCCGAGCGGTACGGCGCCGAGTCCCTGCCGGAGGTCCTGGTGGGCCCGGACGCCGCGACCGAGCTGGCCCGCCGTCCGTGCCACTCCGTGCTCAACGGCATCACCGGCTCGATCGGGCTGCGCCCGACGCTGGCCGCCCTGGAGGCGGGGCGGATCCTGATCCTCGCCAACAAGGAGTCGCTGATCGTCGGCGGCCCCCTGGTGAAGGCCGTGGCCAAGCCGGGTCAGATCGTGCCCGTCGACTCCGAGCACTCGGCGCTCTTCCAGGCCCTGCTGGGCGGCTCCCGCCCCGAGGTCCGCAAGCTCGTCGTGACCGCCTCCGGCGGCCCCTTCCGCGGCCGGGACAAGCGGGAACTGGCCGCGGTCACCCCCGAGCAGGCGCTGGCCCACCCCACCTGGGACATGGGCCCGGTGGTCACCATCAACTCGGCCACCCTGGTGAACAAGGGCCTGGAGGTCATCGAGGCCCACCTGCTCTTCGACATCCCCTTCGACCGCATCGAGGTCGTCGTCCACCCGCAGTCGTACATCCACTCCATGGTGGAGTTCACCGACGGCTCCACATTGGCGCAGGTCAGCCCGCCCGACATGCGGATGCCGATCTCCCTGGGCCTCGGCTGGCCCGAGCGGGTGCCGGACGCCGCGCCCGGGTGCGACTGGACCAAGGCCGCGACGTGGACCTTCTTCCCGCTCGACGACGAGGCCTTCCCGGCGGTGGCGCTCGCCCGCCGCGTGGGTAGTCTCGGCGGTACCGCCCCCGCGGTGTTCAACGCGGCCAACGAGGAGTGCGTGGCCGCGTTCCTCGCCGGAACGCTGCCCTTCACGGGCATCGTGGACACCGTCGCCCGGGTGGTCGAGGAGCACGGCACCCCCGCCGAGGGAACCTCCCTCACCGTGGAGGACGTCCTCGAGGCGGAGGAGTGGGCGCGCGGCCGCGCCCGGGAACTGGCTGCGGAACAGGCGACGACGGAGGCGGCACACGTATGACGGGACTCATGTGGGCACTGGGGATCGCCATCTTCGTGGTCGGCCTCCTGTTCTCCATCGCCTGGCACGAGCTCGGCCACCTCTCCACGGCCAAGCTGTTCAAGATCCGGGTGCCGCAGTACATGGTCGGCTTCGGGCCGACCATCTGGTCCCGCCGGAAGGGTGAGACCGAGTACGGCGTCAAGGCGATCCCGCTGGGCGGCTACATCCGCATGATCGGGATGTTCCCGCCCGGGGACGACGGCCGCGTCGCCGCCCGGTCCACCTCGCCCTTCCGCGGGATGATCGAGGACGCCCGCTCCGCGGCCTACGAGGAGCTGCAGCCCGGCGACGAGACCCGCATGTTCTACACGCGCAAGCCCTGGAAGCGCGTGATCGTCATGTTCGCCGGGCCCTTCATGAACCTGGTCCTCGCCTTCGGGCTCTTCCTGGCGCTCTTCATGGGCTTCGGCATCCCGACGCAGACGACGACGGTCGGATCGGTCTCCGACTGCGTCATCCCCGCCTCCGACACCCAGGCGCTCAAGGCCAAGGACCCCTGCGCCCACGGCGACTACCCGGCCGCCCCCGCCAAGGCGGCCGGCCTGCACAAGGCCGACCGGATCGTGGCCTTCAACGGGGTCAAGGTCGACGACAGCCAGTGGACGGTGCTGCAGCAGGAGATCCGCAAGACCATCGGCCCCGCCACCATCACCGTCGTCCGCGACGGCAGGACCCTCGACCTGCACGCGAACCTGATCGCCAACAAGGTCGTCAGGACCGACGGGAACGGCGGCATCGTCAAGGGCCAGTACGTCCAGGCCGGATTCCTCGGTTTCACACCCGCCGACGGCGTGGTGACGTTCGGCTTCGGCCAGTCGATCGACCACATGGCCACCACCGCCGAGGACGGCGTCCGCTCCCTCGCGGCGGTCCCGGGAAAGGTTCCCGGCCTGTGGAACGCGGTCTTCAGCGGCGGCGAGCGCCAGCCCGACTCCCCGGTCGGCATGATCGGCGCGGCCCGCCTGGGCGGCGACATCTTCTCGCTGCCGCTGCCGGCCACGCAGAAGATCGCCACGATGGTCAACCTGCTCGCCGGGGTCAATCTGGCCCTGTTCCTCTTCAACATGCTGCCGCTGCTCCCGCTCGACGGCGGGCACATCGCGGGCGCCCTGTGGGAGTCCGTGCGCCGTAACGTCGCCAAGGTCTTCCGCCGGGCCGACCCCGGCCCCTTCGACGTGGCGAAGCTGATGCCGGTCGCCTATGTCGTGGCCGGGATCTTCATCTGCTTCACGGCCCTGGTGATGGCCGCGGATCTCATCAATCCGGTGCGTTTGACCTAGACACGATGCAGGAGGCGTGGGCGCGGTGACGTAGTCTCGTTGACCGGAGCCCGCCCACGCCGCCGGGACCTCGATCCGCGTACTTTGGGGATGCCACGCACATGACCGCGATTTCGCTCGGGATGCCGTCCGTTCCGATCAAGCTCGCCGACCGCCGCAAGAGCCGCCAGA